>JAGVPN010000454.1 GCA_020052215.1 Syntrophobacterales bacterium | reverse complement strand
GCCTGGGGGCCCAGCACCCGGTCCTGGCCGCCTCCATGGCCCTGTTCATGTTCGCCCTGGCGGGGATTCCCCCCACCGCCGGCTTCGTGGGCAAGTTCTACATCTTCTCCGCCGCCGTCCAGGCCGGCTACATCTGGCTGGCCATCATCGGCGTCATGAACTCCCTGGTGTCGGTCTTCTACTATCTGCGCATCACCGTGCTCATGTACATGAAGCCGGCGGAGGCCGACCTGGGCCCGGTGGTCTTCTCCCCGGCTCAGACTGCGGTAGTGGCCCTCACCGCCGCCGGGGTGCTCGCCATCGGCATCTTCCCGGGCTGCCTCTACAACCTGGCCATGACCGCGGTGAAGATCTTCCCCGGTCTCTAATTCGTTAGTTTTTTTATGAAATTAGAGGGTTTGGAGCCATCGGCTCCAAACCCTTTTTTTATCAAGCGGGCAACAGCCGCGCCGGCGCGGCCTGGTGGTTTATACCGTTTTTATATGAAAGTGTAGGGCAGGCGCCCTCGCCTGCCCATGGACAGCCGGGGGCGGCTGTCCTACATCTCACTTCCGAGGGTGACGGTGCGACATTTTCATGCTTCGTTGTGTCCGCGGGGAGGTATATGGGGGCCGAGAGCAGCGCTTAGGAAGCTTGCCGGCGGCGCCATCTCAGTAACACCAGGCCCACCAGGCCGCTGCCCAGGAGCAGCCCGCTGGCCGGTACGGGGACAGGATTGACGCCACCCAACCCAAACCCCATGAGGTCGTCGTTGCCGCAGCCTTCGGTAAAATGAACATAATAATTGCCCTGGGGCAGGAAACCGAGGTCAACGGTTACCACATAGTGCCCATAGCCATCGTCTGCCAGGGCGGGGCCGCTCAAGCCCGCATTGATGGCGGCGTTGCTGATCTTACCGGAAACCTCCGGCGTGCCTGAGAGTATCTCGGACCCACCGGAGACGTACTGCCAGGGGTTCGCCCCCTGGTTCTGTTGGTAGCCCACGGTCTTGACTTGCGTGCTGCCATCAATTAAATAGGCTACATAGGTATCTGCGGCAGAGCCAGCGCCGAAATTCAGATGCACCACATAGTTATAGCCAAAGCTATTATTTACGGTGGACGCATAACCCGTGCCCCCGGCAGTGGGCCCGTATTTTGGGGCGGTGCCGTTGTTCGTCTGGATGAAGATGTCTCCCGATTTAACGCCTTCATAACCGGCCTTAAAGTTGAACCCGCCGATCATGGTCAACTTGGCGCCTTGCAGGTAGAAGCCTTCCAGGTCCCAGACCTGGCCGGAGGCGCAATTCGGCTCAACTTCCTGGTCTTCGCCGCCGCCGGGAGTGCCTGCCACCCCCCGGTTAGTCCAGCCGGTGTCACCAGCAACCATGCCGTCATAGAGGGTAAGGTTGGTGCCGTAGTTGGTGGCCTGGGCCACCGGAGTCCCTTGAAATCCAAGGACCAAAAGAATTACCGCCAAGACCAGCCAAGGCTTGGGCAGCAAGTTCACGGAAATCTTCCTGAAGGTGGCCAGTTGGTTCTTCCCAGTCATAGCATCCTCTTTAAACTTTCCGCCTCCCCGCTTTCCCGGGCAAGACTCTAGATAAAATAATTTTTTATTGGCAAAGGGTTTGCAAGTTAAATACCACATTAATATTGTTAATAATTTCTTTAAGTTGTATTAATGAGTCCTTAGTCTCCCCGACATCTTCCCCGCGGTATGTAAAGATAAGTTGACGTGGACAATTACTAAAAGATAATCCATCCTGACAAGGATTACCTATACAATCATTTAACCTATTTAATTAATTGGTTAATTAGGTAAATGGAGCGATACTTTGTTCAGGCCTAATAATGTTTCAATCAGCGAACCATTAATTCAGCTGTTTGAACATTTTCTCAAGGCGGTGACTGGCAGGGCAACCGGCAGGGTAAAACTAACAAAAAGAGCCCAGGGAGATGAGGCTCCCCGGACTCCGGAAATTGTCCCCCAGCCTCGGACCTAGAGGTCCTGGCCGCAGGGCTCGGGAGGTTGGCGCGGCCCGGTCAGGCGGCCTTGCGGGTCCGCTTCTTCATGCGGTTGGCCTTCTTGCGCAGGATGTCGATCTTCGCCTGGGGTTCCTTGGCGGTGATGGCTGAAAGTTTCTGGGCCCGCATCGCCGCGGCTTTTTCCTTCAAGTCCCGCATGCTGACCTTTTCGGTGACCTTGCCCTCGTCCTTGATGCCCTTCACCTGCTTGATGGCGCTCAGCAACTCCTCTTTATTCATGCCGTGGACCCCGCTGATCTCTCCGGCGTCCAGGGCGTACTTGCGCAGTTCCGTGGCGGTCATCTTGTCCAAGGGCTTTTCCTTTTTCTCTTTCCGTTCCTTCTTGGCCATGCTGTCTCTCCTATGTTATTTCCTGGTAGGGGCAGGATTACCCCCCTACCCTTTTAGATTATTTCTGGTTTTCGCACCGGGGCCCGGCTCCCGGCACCCCCGCCGGCCAGACGTTTATCCTTTATAACCTTATTAGTTTACCGATATTTCACCGATTTCTCAACCCCAAATAGCCATCCTGGGCACCGGATGAGCGCCAACCGCCAAACCGGCCATTGCTCCGGCTATTTTTTATCCTCCTCCAACTCATCCAACTTCTCCATCCGCTTCGCCATCTTCATAAAGGGGGTAAGCAGGTCGATGGGGATAGGGAACAGGGTGGTGGAGTTCTTCTCCGCGGCGATCTCTCTTAAGGTCTGGAGATAGCGGAGTGTTAAGGACATGGGCTCCTGGGCCAGGACATGGGCGGCTTCGGCCATCTTGGCGGCGGCCTGGAATTCGCCCTCGGCGTTGATCACCTTGCCCCGCCGTTCCCGCTCCGCCTCGGCCTGCTTGGCCATGGCCCGCTGCATCTCGATGGGCAGGTCGATGGCCCGCAGTTCCACCAG
>JAGVPN010000160.1 GCA_020052215.1 Syntrophobacterales bacterium | reverse complement strand
TGCTGTGATTTATCCCTTCCATAGTTAACCTCGCATGATTTTACATTGGTTTGAATTGTTATTGAAATATAAAGATGCGGTTAAGTCAGGTATTATTTAGCTCAAGGTGCGTTTACCGATTATCTCTCGCATCTCTGAAATTTACGAAGGCTACAAATATCCCCATAATCATACTGCCCAACAAAGCTCCGCCCAGGAAAATCATAATGTATGAGAACATAATTTTTCCTTCCCTAGATTGCTTAGATTAGGTTCCCAAGATCTTATCGTTTCCATTTGCCCTGAGCTTATACAGAAATTAATAAATCCAAGTTAAATATTTGTTAGTTTTTTATTACGAAGGGTTCAAAACCTGCATTTTTTATCTCCTGGCGAAATCCTAACTTCCTGCTAATCAAATCCTAACAATCGGGATTTATATTGGCACCCAAGAAAAGTTCAGGATTTAAACGGACCAAGGAGATTCGCGCATGAAAAAATTAATCTGGTTGGCGATCTTAACGGCAGTCACTTTAGCGCTGGCGGCTGGGGCGCAGGCACAATCCCTCACGTTAAACGGCGCCGGGGCTTCCTTTCCCTATCCCCTCTACTCCCAATGGGCGCATAAATACCACGAACTCACGGGGATGAAGATCAATTATCAGTCCATCGGCTCCGGCGGCGGGATTGCCCAGATCAAGGCCAAGACCGTGGACTTCGGCGCCTCGGACGAGCCCCTCAAGGTGGAAGACTTGGACCGGGCAGGCCTGGTGCAGTTTCCCATGGTGGTGGGCGGCGTGGTCCCGGTGGTCAACATCTCGGGCATCACCGCCGGCCAGATCAAGTTCACCGGCGACCTGCTGGCCCAGGTCTTTATGGGGAAAATCGCCAAGTGGAATGATCCCGCCATCAAGAACCTTAATCCCGGGCTCAATTTGCCGGACCTGAACATCACCATCGTCCATCGGGCCGACGGCTCCGGCACCACCTGGCTCTTTACCCATTACCTGAGCCTCAGTTCTCCGGAATGGCAGGAGAAGGCGGGGGTGGGCAAATCGATCAAGTGGCCCGCGCCCAACAGCGTCGGCGGCAAAGGCAATGAGGGCGTGGCGAGCTACGTGAAAAAGGTGGACGGGGCCATCGGTTACGTGGAATATGCTTATGCCTTGCAAAACCAGATGAGCTTTGCGGTGCTGAAAAACCGGGCCGGGAATTTCGTGACGCCGAGTATCGAGAGCTTCCAGGCGGCTACGGCCAATGCCGATTGGCAGAAAGCCCCCGGGTATTACATCGTGCTTAATGATCAACCGGGAGACCAAAGCTGGCCCATCACCGGGGCCACCTATATCCTGGTACACAAGCAGCAGGCTGACGCCGTCAAGGCCAAGGGCGTGATGAAATTTTTCGACTGGTGTTACAAGCACGGGGCCGAGATGGCGCAAAAGTTGGATTATGTGCCGCTGCCCGCGAAGGTGGTGGAATTGGTCCAGGCCACCTGGGCCAAAGAGATTAAAGCGGACGGCAAACCTGTCTGGCCGTAAACGCGGCCCCACCGCGGCCTCAGCTCGGGGGAGGCACGGCATCGATCGGCTTCCCCCGCTCCCTGACCCAAGACCCTGGATTCAGACAAAAAACCATGGCTGACCTGGCACTACCGGAAACTCCGGCAAAAACCAAGACCTGGCGTCAGGGAGATGTGATCTTCCGCGGGCTGAGCCGGGGGTGCGCCTTCCTGGTGCCCGCGCTCATCGGCGGGATCTTCCTGGCGCTCCTGATTTACTCCCTGCCGGCCATAAAAAAATTCGGCGTGGGCTTCCTGGTGTCCCCGGAATGGAACCCCGTGACCCAGGAGTTCGGCGCGGCCAGCAGCATCTTCGGCACCGTGGTTTCGACCCTCATCGCCATGCTGCTGGCGGTGCCCCTCAGCCTGGCCATCGCCTTTTTCCTGGTGGAACTGGCGCCGCCCAAGGTAAGCCGGGTGGTGAGCACGCTCATTGAACTGCTGGCCGCCATCCCCAGCATCATTTTTGGGATGTGGGGGCTGTTCGTCTTCGCCCCGTTTCTGCAGACCCAGGTGCAGCCCTGGCTCGCCTCCACCCTGGGCTTTCTTCCCCTGTTTCAGGGACCGCCCATGGGCATCGGCATAATGAGCGCCGGGATCATTCTGGCCTTCATGATCCTGCCTTTCATCTGCGCCATTGCCCGGGATGTCTTTCTCCTGGTGCCCCGGACCATCCGGGAGTCCGCCTTCGGCATGGGGGCCACCACCTGGGAAGTCATGTACAAGGTCATGATCCCCTATGGCCTGGTGGGGCTCATCGGCGCGGTGTTCCTGGGATTAGGGCGCGCCCTGGGGGAAACCATGGCGATAACCTTTGTCATCGGCAACTCCCACCGGATTTCCGCCTCGCTGTTCGCCGCGGGCAACAGCATCGCCTCCACCCTGGCCAATGAATTCGCCGAAGCCACCGAGCCCATGTATGTCAGCAGCTTAATCGCCTTGGGCCTGGTCTTGTTTCTCATCACCTACCTGGTGCAAATCCTGGCGCAATTTCTCCTGCGGCGTCTCTACCGTTCCTGGAGCGTGGGCTTATGAAACCGCGTCCCCCCATCGGCCGCCGCCTCGTCAACGGGGTCGTCAGCGGGTTAGCGGCGGCTTCGGCCCTCATGGGCCTCCTGGCCCTGGCCTGGATTTTTTGGGGCGTCCTGAGCCGGGGGGTGGGCGCCCTCAATCTTGATTTTTTTACCAGTCTCCCCAATCCTCCAGGGGTTTCCGGCGGTGGCGTGGCCAATGCCATCGTCGGCACCCTGGCCATGACCGGGCTGGCCACCCTCCTGGCGGTGCCGGTGGGCATAATGGCGGGAGTTTTCCTGTCCGAGTTCGGTCAGAAATCCCGGCTGGCCGATCAGAGCCGCTTTGCCGCCAATGTGTTGATGGGGATGCCGTCCATTATCATCGGCGTTTTCGTCTACGCCATCCTGGTGCTGCCCCGGGGCAAGTTCTCCGGTTATGCCGGGGCCCTGTCCCTGGGCATCATCATGCTGCCGGTGGTGGCCCGCACTGCCGAGGATATGCTGCGGTTGCTCCCCAACACCCTCCGGGAAGCGGGCCTGGCCCTGGGCGCGCCCACCTGGAAGGTGACCTTAACCATCCTGTTCCGGGCCGCCAAACCGGGGCTCCTCACCGGCATCTTGCTGGCAGTGGCCCGGGTCAGCGGCGAAACCGCGCCGTTATTGTTTACCGCCCTCAACAGCCCCTATTGGGAGAGTTCCCTGGCTGGCCCCACCCCCAACCTCACGGTGACCATCTTCAATTTTGCCATGTCCCCCTACCCCGACTGGCAGCAGATGGCCTGGGGGGCCTCCCTGCTCATTACCTGCGGCGTCCTGGCCTTGAATCTGGCGGCGCGCTTTTTCCTGGGAGAGAAACATTCATGAAAACCACGACTATGGCTTTCCCCTACCCGGTTGCCCTCGATCAATCATTGACATTGGAGACGGCAGTCCCAGCCGCGTATGCCGCCGCGCCCGTGGGACCCAAGATCATCGCCCGGCAGGTGAGGTTTTTCTATGGAGACCACCAGGCACTCTTCGAGAACGATCTGGAGATCCATCGCCACAAGGTGACGGCCATTATCGGCCCTTCGGGATGCGGCAAATCAACCCATATTCGCATCTACAACCGCATTTACGAACTGTACGGCGAACAGCGGGCCTTCGGCGAGATTTTACTGGACGGGGAAAATATCCTGGACCCGGCCATGGATGTCATGGAACTGCGGCGCCGGGTGGGCATGATCTTTCAGAAGCCTACGCCCTTTCCCATGAGCGTCTTTGAGAACGTCGCCTTCGGCCTAAAATTGCATTACCGCTTGAGCAAGGGGGAGATGGCCGACCGGGTGGAAGAGGCCTTGAGCCAGGCAGCTCTCTGGGATGAAGTGAAGGATATTCTGCGCCAGCCGGGCACGGCCCTGTCCGGCGGCCAGCAGCAGCGGCTGTGCATCGCCCGGGCGTTGGCGGTGGAGCCGGAAGTACTGCTGATGGATGAACCCACCTCCGCCATCGACCCCATCGCCACCGCCAAGATCGAGGAATTGATCAATTCGCTGAAAAGCAAATACACTATTGTCATCGTTACTCATAATATGCAGCAAGCAGCCAGGGTTTCCGACTTCACCGCTTTTTTTTACCAGGGCCACATCGTCGAGTTCGGCGATACCCAAAAGATCTTTACCAATCCTGCCAACAAAAAAACCGAAGAATATATTACCGGCCGGTTTGGCTGATTACTTGCCACTGTACGTAATTCCCATATTTTGCAGGTTTGAAATTAAGATCAAAACCTCAAAGGGGGCCAACCCCTTTATTCAATCAAAGCTCCACGAACTCATCCGGACCCGGCACATCATGGGCCTACCGACCAGCCTCAAGCTCGTCTTCGCTGCGGTCAACCCACCTCAGACCAAGTTGCCGTCATAGAGGTAACTCTGGCTTTATGGTCGCAACCCCCGTAGGGGCGGTGAGCGCACCGCCCCTCTTAAAAGCAAGAAAGGCAAGTCAGCTTAACCATCGCTAACTTGCCTTATTTATTGCCAAAAAGTGGTGGAGCTGAGGGGATTTGAACCCCTGACCCCTTGAATGCTATTCCATTCCCAAAGTGTTTTCCAGTTTTTTCCACCTTGAGATAATTCGTGACAATACCTGTAAATTAAGGATATTATCAGCATAGAGTTTGCGATGGTTTTTCCCATATAGAGATAAGTTTTGCTGCATCTGTGCACAGGAGATGCACAGGAGAATTTGAGCAATCTGGCGAGAGGGGGTTAACATGGCGATTCAGATTTATTGCACCGGCTGTTATACCAGCAACGGGTTAGACGCTAAATCATGCTCCAACTGCGGCGCCACCTTTGGCCGGGATAAGAAATATCGGGTGTGCGTCTCTATCAAGGGCAAGCGAGTAACCCGCGTCGTGGATAACCTCACTATCGGCAGGGAGACGGAAGCGGCCATTAAAGGGGACATGGTGCGGGGCGAGTATGAAATTAACCGAAATGTGAAGCAAGTCCCCACAGTAGGAGAAGTTTGGAAGACATACCTCAAGTGGGCACAAATACCGGGCAATAAAAAAACCTGGATAACCGACAAGTTCAACTATGAGACTCACCTGGAACCCCGGTTCACCAAAAAGGACTTGGATAAAATCTCAGCTATGGACGTGAACCGCTTGAAGCTGGACATGACCAAAGGGAAAACTAAGGACGGAACGCCGTACTTGAGCAAGCGTGGCAAGTCCTTCTCTGCGGCTACCATTAAACATCAACTGGTCTTGCTGCACCGCCTTTACAGGTTTGCTCAAGGCCCAGACTTCAAGTATAAGGGAGAAACCCCTTTTGACCATGGTCAAGTTAAGATGCCTCACCTGGATAACGAGCGCACTACATACTTTTCAGATGAACAGCTTGCGGCTCTGCGGAGCACTTTGGAGACATGGCCGAACAGAACCCAGGCGGCCTTTATCGAGTTTGCCTTGCTAACTGGAGTGCGTCGGGGAACGCTGTTCCCACTACGGTGGGCCGACTTGGATTTTGAACGAAACATGGTAACGCTGGTGATCTCCCACCGACGCAAAGGAACCGAGACAATTACGACGCAGGTCTCCCCGGAAGGAATGGAAGTGCTCAAGGCTCTGCCGCAAACTTCGGAGTACGTGTTTCCCGGTAAGGACGGCAAAATGAGAAGCAACTTCAAAGGTCCATGGTTGCGGATTAAGAAGGTAGCGGGCTTGCCGGATGATTTTAGATTCCATGACTTGAGACACAACTTCGCCAGCGCCCATGTCAATAAAGGTGGAAGAAATGGTGAAGGGGAAAATCTTAAAGTAGTTCAAGAGCTACTGAACCATAAGGACTTTCGCACTACTCTGAAATATAGCCACCTTCGACCTGGGAGAGCTAACGAGGCGGCAGTCCGGAGTGGAGAACTGCTGACCCCGAAACTTAAGTCAAACGTGATTAAAATGGGTGAGTAAAACAATTTTGGGGATAGGGTGCGCACCCGACAAGGCGGTCATCCTGGCCGCCTTCCCCGGATTCACCACCAGGGACGCTCCAGGAGGCGGCCAGATGAATCATACCTCTGATTTTCCCCCACTCACCCCAAGACAATTAGAGCTTCTTGAAGCAATCAAGGCAGAAAAAGAAAAACTCAGAAGTCTTCCCCCATGGGACCCCAAAACCGGGACTTGGGTCCCTGAATTTTATGAAATCCAAGAGAAAATTGACGGTCTTTCCGTTAAAGCCCTTGCGTCCGGTCTCATGAAGAACCGACCTGCCGAATCACGACGCGCTGGTAAATTCATCATAGAGGTACCTTCTTGTGGCGGCCGCCTGCTGTTCAATGGAGAATATGAGATTTCACCAGGTTTTGCCGATTTTCACCCAGACCTCCCCTCTTGGGCTAAGGACCATTTCATCGAGTGGATCAGGATGCTTAGGTCCGGAATCCAAAGGCCCGACGCTAGTAAAATCTTGCGGAAAACCAAGATAGTCGGCATTGAAACCGGGATGAAGCGTCCCATAGATATGACTTTTCTGATAAGGGTCCTGGAGCTCCGGGGTTATGATCCTGACAAGGAGAAACGAACAAGGAAAGCAGGCCGCCAGTCTTGGAAAAGGGTCATTGAAAAAATGGTGGAAGAAGGCTTAGTGAAGAAAGTCAAAACTCCGTCAGGTCATGAGAAAAACCCATCTGTCCAAGCATTCAAGAAGATGCTGAAAAATCGCTATTCTTTTCATCCTTGGAATGAGACATAATTTAAGTCTTATCACTAAGTAACCTTTTTTGCTCTTGTAAAGGATTTCAATAAGTTATCCCTTAAGCATTTTTCCCCTCCCATATTTTGCCTACAAAATCATCTAATATCGTTAATTAATTAACAATAGCAAGAAAGGTTACTTTAATTATGTTGTAAATAATAACTATAATTTGCTATTTTACGATTTTTGACTATGCTTAAGCCAGGGTTATTACAGCCTTGGCTTTTTTAATTTTATCAAAACGAGGTAATGCCATGAGACTGGTGAGGGTATCGAAAATAAAGAACTGGCCAACCAAGTTGCCGTTCGAGCCGGCGACGTTTTATAAGTGGTTCCACCTAAAAAAACATCCGGAAATTTTCGTAAAACTTTCGGGTGCTTTATTCGTGGACATCGACAGGCTGGAGCAATTGATTGAGGCCTCCCGGGCAGGGTGATTCCGTGGATAGCCTGACCATCAATGGGTGCACACCTGCCCAACCGCCGGTGATTTTGATTCGGCGGCGGCCTACCCTCGAATCCACCGGCGCCACCAACCAAGACCCGGGGGCGGCTGGCGGCGGCCCGCCGGCGGCGACGGACCAGGGGGGTGTGCCATGCTAACCCCGCGCCCTGAAAAAATTCCACAGGAGCTAAAGGTCCGTCCCCAGTGGGTATGCTGGAGTTTGGAGGAGCGGGAAGGCAAACCTACCAAAGTTCCCAAGAATCCCAAGACCGGTGGCAATGCCATGGCGAACGACCCTGGAACCTGGGGAGAGTTCGATCTGGCTGTTGGCTATTGGGAGGATCACAAGAACAACGGCATAGCCGGGATAGGCTATGAGTTCGGCGCCGATGATCCTTTCACCGGAATTGACCTTGACAAGTGCCGGGACCCCGAAACTGGGCAACTAAAATTCTGTGCTCAAGTGATTATCGAATATCTAAATTCGTCTTCTGAGGCAAGCCCAAGCGGAACGGGAACCCACACGATAGCTAAAGCCAAGTGGCCGGTCAATGCTGGCAATAGCAGAGCATTACCATGCGGCATGAAAATCGAAGTTTATGACAGACTCCGATATTTCACCATGACCGGCGCGCACCTGGAAGGAACCCCCACCACCATCGAAGCCAGGCAAGCCGAGTTGATGGCCCTGCACCAAGAGGTGTTCGGCAAGTCCTCAGAGGCACCCAAGCAGGCCCCACCTAAAGACCCCAGCCCTGCCATGGAAATGTCCGATTTCGCCCTGATAGACAAGGCGAAATCAGCCACAAATGGCCACAAGTTTTCCGCACTTTGGGATGGGGATACCAGCGAATACGGCGGCGATGATAGTAGGGCAGACCTCGCCCTATGTAGCTTACTGGCCTTTTGGACCGGCCCGGACCCCGGACGCATTGATCAGCTTTTCCGGCAATCAGGACTCATGCGGAAGAAGTGGGACCGCCCCACAGCGGGGAGCACCTACGGAGCCATGACCATTAACAAGGCCCTGGCCGGCATGACCGAGTTTTACACCCCCGGTAAAAGCCAGTACCAGCCCCAGCCGCCGGCGGCGGATGATGGGCAGGACTGCGACCAGGCGGAACGGGAAGCAATCAGGGGCGAGGCCCAGGGGAAGCCACAGGGGGCACCCAACACCGCGGCACGGGTCAACGTCATTGCCGACTTGAACCGGAAGCACGCGGTGGTAATGCTGGGCGGTAAGTGTGTCATCCTTAACGAAGTGGTGGACCCGGTATTCAACCGGCCAGATGTCACTTTTTCCTCTGTCCCTGACTTCAAAAATTTCTACGCCAACCGGCGAGTTGAAGTCCCCTCTGCCGACGGCACCGGCACAGTAGCACTTTCAAAGTTGTGGCTGGATTCTCCCAGGCGCCGGCAATATTCAGGAATTGTCTTTGCGCCTGGCGCAGATGTGGATGGATTTTACAACCTCTATCGGGGACTCGCAGTTGAACCTGTTAAAGGTGATTGCTCGTTATATTGGAACCATGTGAGAGACGTAATTTGCGCCGGTAATGAGGAAATTTTTCGTTACATCAAGGCATGGATGGCGCACCCCATCAAAAATCTTGGCGACGAATGTTCGGGGACATCCGTTGTGCTGAGGGGCAAACAGGGAACCGGGAAAGGCTGCTGTGTCTCCCAATATGGCCGGGTTTATGGCGGTCATTTCCTTCATGTTACGAACCAGAACCAACTGACCGGGCGCTTCAATTCCCACCTAAAGGATGCACTTTTAGTCTTTTGCGATGAAGGAATATGGGCCGGCGACCGGACGGCTGAAGGGGTCCTGAAGGCCATGATCACCGAACCCGTTATCCTTTGTGAGCCCAAGGGGAAAGACGCCTTTGCGGTAAAAAATCATATCAACCTGGTGGTGGCCAGTAACTCTTCCTGGGTAATCCCGGCCGGATTAGAAGAACGCCGTTTTCTCGTTCTGGACGTGAGCGATAAGCATATGCAAGACCATACCTACTTCGGCGCAATCTTTCAACAGATGAACCACGGCGGCCTGGAGGCCCTGCTATATGACCTCCTGGAAATGGACACAAGCGCAGTTGACCTACGCAAGATTCCCAGAACCGCGGCGCTCTTAGATCAGATCATTCACACAATGCCCACGGTTCAAAAATTCTGGTTTGAGCGGCTCAGGGCTGGAACTCTCATTGATGAGCATCGGGAATGGGAACCCTACGTCATCACCGAAAAGTTATACGACGCTTACCTAAAATCTTAAACATTTCCCCTTCCTCATGGCATAATGTTTTTAACCCTACAACGTCAATTGGCTATTTTTTCGCTTTTTTCTCTCTTTATGCGAGAGATAGGCGAGGTGGTTTCGCTGTTGAATCCATTCCACCAG
>JAGVPN010000237.1 GCA_020052215.1 Syntrophobacterales bacterium | reverse complement strand
GCTTCGGCGGCGGCATGGCCGCCAACACCGCCTTTGCTTTGGCCTGCCTGGGAATCCCGGTGACCCTGGTGGGCCGGGTGGGCGCCGATGCCGACGGAGAATTCCTGAAGGCGGGTCTCGCCGGGGTGGACCTATCCCACGTGGTCGCCCAGGGGGAGAGCGGCCGGGCCTACATCCTGGTTGACCGGGAAGGGGAACGCACTATCCTGGCAGCGCCCAATACCAACGATTCCCTGACGGAGCGGGACCTTCCCTGGGAGGCGTTGGCGTCCGCGACTTATCTCCATCTCACCGCGTTCGTGGGAGACGGCCCCCTCATGGTGCAGCGGCTGATCGCCGGCCTGGTCCCGCCCCAGGTCCACCTCAGCCTGGACCCAGGGGAATTGTACGCCCGGCGGGGCTGGCCGGCCCTGGAAGCCATCTTCGACCACCTGGAGACCCTGCTGGTCACGGAGACCGAGTGGCGGCTCTTGAGGGGAGATCCCAAAGTTCACCCCAACTGGGCCCCGGCCCTGGTGGTGATCAAGCGGGGGGCCCGGGGCGCCAGACTGCTCACGCCGCTCCGATACCTGGATTTCCCGGTGGAACTGGCCGGGGGCCTGGTGGACACTCTGGGGGCCGGTGACGTCTTCGCCGCGGGTTACCTGGCCGGGCGCCTCGTGGGGCTGCATCTCAACGCCTGTGTGCGTCTGGGCAACCGGGCCGCGGCCGTCAGCCTCCGGGGCACCGGACGGGACAGCTACCCGGACCGAACCTTCCTGGAGCGGCAGGTGCAAGCGCTGCAATTATGATATCTTAAAGTTTCTGAAGGGAGGCCGGGGGGGATCTTTCGTTTTTCGTCAGGGCTTACCCCGGCCTTCCCCTCCAATCAATTATTCCAGAAGGCAAACATGTTTACGTTCGGGTGGTTTTCCAGAAAAAGGGTGCGTGAAACG
This sequence comes from Syntrophobacterales bacterium, assembly GCA_020052215.1. Classification (GTDB taxonomy): domain Bacteria; phylum Desulfobacterota; class Desulfobaccia; order Desulfobaccales; family 0-14-0-80-60-11; genus 0-14-0-80-60-11. The sequence goes on along the minus strand of JAGVPN010000237.1, from coordinate 7,870 downwards.
CTACGTTAACTCTCTTGGTGCGCATTTGTTCATGGGCCTGTGGCCCACACATAAGGCATGAAAAGTGGCTGGCTTTTTGAGCTTCTTGCAAAACTGGTTTTTCTGTCATCCTGAACGAAGTGAAGGATCTCAACCTTCTGAAAATACGAGATTCTTCGCTCCGCTCAGAATGACAATTGTTGTCAATAGGAAGTTTTGCAAGAGCCTCTTTTTATCAGGTGCGCAGTGCGCACCCTGATACAGTAAACACCTTGAACTTTGAACTTTACCGTGAGCAGTGGCGAGCGTCGAGTTAAATAATTCACTGGCCACTGGCCACTGATATATAAGGAGAAGAAATGCCAAACCTACAACTGGACATCGATTGCGAGGGCCCTCTGGCCCTTAATGACCACACCTTTGAGTTGTGCCGGGAGTTTATCAAGCCCCAGGGGGACCGCTTTTTCCAGCAGGTGAACCGCTACGGCGATTACCTGGCGGGGGTGGCCCAGCGGCCGGGGTACAAATCCGGTGACATCCTCAAGCTCATCCTGCCCTTCTTGAAGGCCCACGGTCTCACCAATGCCCGGATCGAGGCTTATTCCCAAAAAAACGTCACCCTGATGCCGGGCGCGGAGGGGGCCTTCAAGTTCCTCCACAGCCGCGATTTCCCCATCTTTGAGATCAGCACCAGCTACCGGCCATTCGCCGAGGCCGTAGGGCTACGACTGGGCTTTAAAAAGGAGCGCATCTTTTCAACTGAACTCGACCTGGACCGCTACATCCTGTTGGCCGCCGAGGCCGAGGAATTAAAGCGCCTGCAAGGGGAAATCGTCGCGGCGCCGGCAATCGAACTCCCGCCCGACGCCGCCGCGGAGGATTTGCCGGCCCCGGTGGCCGAGGCCATCGCGGTGCTGGACCGCATTTTCTGGGAGCGGCTGCCGGCCATGGAAATCGGCGCTCTCTTACAGGAGGTCAACCCCATCGGCGGTCCCGAGAAGGCCAAGGCCGTAGCCGACAGCCTGGCGCAAACCAAACTGACCATGGCAGACATGGTCTACGTGGGGGACAGCATCACCGATGTGCAAGCCTTCGAGGCGGTGCGGGCCGGGGGCGGCCTGGCCATTTCGTTCAACGGCAACCGCTCTGCGGTAAACGCCGCGGAAGTGATCGTGGTGGCCGACAGCGCCTGGCCCCTAGCCATGCTGATGGCCATTTTTCAGTTGTGGGGCAAGGAGGGAGTGCTGGAAGTGGCGTGCCCGGAGACCCGGGCCAAGTCCAGGTGCCTGGTGCTGCCGGAAGCGGTCATTGAGCCCATTGCCATGGGCCTGGAGGGCCACCTGTTTAATCTATATGACCAGAGCGCCGAGGACTTGGACAGGGTGGTCCAAGAGAGCCAGGCGATGCGGGCCAAACTCCGGGGTGAGACGGTAGCCGCGCTGGGGTAAGTTTTATAAGGGCCTAAAATTATACCGTTTTCGCATTGAAAAGCGACAAACGATGTAGGGGCGGACCTATGTGTCCGCCCTGGTCACGACCCGACACGCAGGTCGGCCCCTACAATTTGTTTCGTTTCAATATGAAAATGGTATTAGTCGTAGGGGCGACCCGCGAGGCCACCCTTTTTCGCTGCGAGGCTGAGTTCCCGGAAGTCCGTCAGCCTCACCCCGGCCGCGGCCAGGCTGGCCTTGAGCTTCGGGCTCAGCAGCGCCGCCAGTTCCTCCTGGCGGCGGTACCGGGGGGCCCAGCGCTTGAGCTCCGGGTCGGCGAAGAGCCCCGGGTGGGAGTAGATCTCGGTGACGCCCGGCTGGAGCCGGGGCGCCAGGCCCGTCAGGTAGGCTTCGGTCATCCGCCCGTCGTTGGTGAGTCCGAAGAGATGGTCATTACAGATCAAATCCGCGGCCCGGGCCCGCCGCGCCGCCCCGCGGCTAAGCCAGGCGAAAATCAGGCCCTGGGCGATCTTCGGCAAAGGGCCGTCCGGGGCCAGGGCCAGGGTGGTGCGCCAGTCTTCCCGGGCCAGGCGCACCGCCGGGATGCCGTATTCCCGGGCCAGGTCCGCCACCACGGGGAAGATGCGGGGGTGGAGGTGGAGATTGAGGTGGCTGTTCAGGTGCCAGACCGGCAAACCGGATTTAAGGATGACTTCGATCTGGGCCGCCAGTTCCCGGCGGATTTCCGGGAGCAGGTGGGATCGGCAGAAGTAACGCCAGCCGGTGGCCACGGGATCGTTGGGAAAACACCCCCGGGAATCGACCAGTAGAGGCACTGCCTTGGGGGGGAGGACGGCCCGCCCCTGGATCAGGGTGAGGTGAACCCCCAGGCAGAGGCCGGGGAGAGTCCTGGCCAGACCCAGGGCCGCCTGGGTCCGGGGGGCGGCGGCCATCAGGCTGGCGCCGGAGAGTAGCCCCCGGCGATGGGACAAAACCACCGCGCTGTTGAGGGCATCGGCGAGCCCGAAGTCGTCGGCGGTGAAGATGACGGATTTGTCAGTCGACGGGGCATTCATCACAGCTGCTCATGAACCTTTGGCCCAACTGTATGGCAGAAAAAGTTACCCACCCCCCTCCCCTACCCCCATTCTTCACAGCTCAGCCTCGCAGCCAGTGGCGGCAAATGTCTCGCCCCCGAGAATGAAAAATCCCCCCTACCCCCCCCCTTTTTTCAAAGGGGGGTTTTAAAGTCCCCCTTTAGCAAAGGGGAACTTTAACAGCAATTCCTTGTAGTTCCCCCCTTTTCTACAGGGGGGTTAGGGGGGATTAGAATGCTTCCCATAACGGAAAAAACTTTTGGCAATTGCTATAGTATCAAGCCCCGCGATCTTATGAGCGCGGCCAGAAGCCGGGGTGAGCAGCCAGCCGTTGGTGCAGAGGAGGGTATGGATCCCCAGGTCCCAGGCCCGGCCCAGGGCCGGGAGCAGGGCGGGATAGAGCAAGGGTTCGCCGCCGGTGAGACAGAGGTAGTAGACACCCTGGTCTTTGAGGACCTTAAGCCTCCGGCAGAGACGGGCCGGATCGGCCATCACCCGTTCTCCCGGCGCCGCCCCGGGAAAGCTGCAAAAGCGGCAGCGGGCGCAGGCGTTGGTGACGGCAATCTGGCAGAAACCCGGCCCCCCTGAACCATCAGCCCAGGAGTTCCTGGCCGGTTATGGACCGCGATTGCCCTCGGGCACCGGGGTTTGTTGACCTTGACGCCGCTTGAACATGAAGCTCAGAAACTGGCGGCCTTCCTTGAGCAAACGGCGGCGTTCCACCGGGTCGCGCATCATCACCAGGGCCGCCCGGGCCATGTAGCGGGGCCGGAAATAAAACCGGCGGTAGAATTGAGGCACTGCCTGGAAGATATCGGCCGCGGCCAGGCCGGGGTAATCCACCACGCACTGCTGGTAGCCGGTGGCGCCGTTGACCAGGGCGTCATCCTGGAGGAAGCCCCGCTCCCGGCAAAAATCATAAAATTCCGTGCCCGGGTAAGGGGTGGCCAGGGAAACCTGGATGGTGTCCGGGTCCAATTCGCCGGCGAAGCGGATGGAAGCCTCGATGGACTCTTTGGTCTCTCCCGGCAGCCCCACCATGAACGTCCCGTGGACCTGGATGCCCAGTTCCCGGCACCATTTGGCCAGGCGGCGCCCCAGGTCCAGGGTGACCCCTTTGCGGATATTTTTCAAAACCTGGGGGTCGCCGGTTTCGAAACCCACCACCAGGAGGCGCAGCCCCCCTTCCTTCATGGCCTTCAAGGTCTCGTAGGAGGTATTGGCCCGGGCGGTGGCGGACCAGACGAACTTGAGGCGGCGGAATTCCCGGCTGAGTTGCCGGGCCCGCTCGCCGTCGGCGGTGAAAGTGTCATCGTCAAAGAAGATCTCCGCGGCCTGGGGAAAGAGTTCCAGGGAACGGCGAACCTCCGCCACTACGTTGGCCACGCTGCGCACCCGGTAACGCCGTCCGGTGAAGGTCTGGGGCCAGAGGCAGTAAACGCAATGCCCCGGACACCCCCGCCCGGTATAGAAAGACACGTACGGGTAGCGCAGGTAGGGGATCTCGTAGTGCTCCATGGTCAGGTCCCGGTGATAAATCTCCGTGACCATGGGCAGGGCATCCAGATCCTCGATAAAGGGCCGGTCCGGGTTATGATGGATGCGGCCATTGTGGCGATAGCTGATTCCCTGGATCTCGCCCCAGGGCCGCGCCTGGGCCAAATCGAGGACAGTATAATCGAACTCCCGGCGGGCGACAAAATCCAACTGGGGACCGGCTTCCAGGGATTCCTGGGCCAGGACGCTCACCTGGGGCCCCACCATCCCCACCAGGAGCTTCGGGTTTTTGGCCTTGAGCCGGCTGACGGTGGCCAGATCATGGGCAAAGGACGGCTGGGAGGTGAAGAGCACGGCCAACTCGAAATCCGGGGCCAGGTCCGCGACCTGTTCGACCGTCCAATTCTCCGGCGGGGCGTCCACCACCCGGGACTCCGGGATGAGGCCGGCGGGGTAGCACAGCCAGGTGGGATACCAAAAAGAGGTGACTTCACGGGTGGCCTGATAGCGGGAACCGGCGCCGCCATCAAAATCCTGGAAAGATGGCGGGTTGAGGAACAGGGTGCGTTTCATGGTTTGCCTTCACCTTTAAGGGGCAGTCCTGGGAGGCCGGCACTCGGCCCGGCCGGCCAGAGGAAAACCCTTCATATAATAAAGGGATTTTATCCGAGGTCGCCACCTTTGTCCAGGGAATAGCCGGGTTTAAGGTGGAGAGAGTAACCGGGCGGCGGCGCCAGGCATTAACCCCAAGGGTACCCTTCTCTATATTTTATACCACGGGTGATGACCTCGCAAAAAGTTATGCGGCCGTTTTCCGGACGACTCGCGACTTCTTGTACGAGCCAGCGACAAGTTGTATCATTAAATAGATTAATTAATTAGGCAGGTTAATCAACATATGGCTTCCGTCTGACCCCCAGGCGGTACAATTAATTGAACCGGATTCTCCGGGCCTCCAGAGGTAACACCCTGAAAATACTATAAATAATTTTAGCGTAGTTTTTGGCATGGTTGCTGCATCACTATATAACAAGATATGAACCATTAAGGTACCCACTTCCCCCCCTTAATCAAAGTTCATATACCATTTTCTCCTTTCACGACTGGCCGAGTCTCCCCCACCCGGCCAGTTATTTTTTTGTGGCCGGGGGTTTCAAGGACAAGCCCTTAGCCCAGGCCTTGAAGCTCCCGGAGAGCCACGTCCCGTTCCTGGTGATGCCGGTGGGGTATAGGCAGTAAGACTGGTTGCGTATCCGAACCGGTTGAGCTATAAGAAGATCTGAGGGTTAGGGGATTGGGGTTGGATTGCTCCAAGAGCGCAGAGATGGCGGCTTGAGGGGAGGCGCGTGGAAGGCTGGAAGAACCAACTCTATTTCGGCGACAACCTGGAGGTGCTCCGCCGGCATATCCCGGTCGCCAGCATTGACTTGATCTACCTGGACCCGCCGTTCAACTCCAACGCCACCTACAACATGTTGTTCAAGGAACCCTCCGGGGATCAGTCCGCGGCGCAAATCGCCGCCTTCGACGATACCTGGAAATGGGGGCCGCAGGCCGAAGAGGCCTTTGATGAAGCCGTCATGGCCGGGCCGCCGGACCTGGCCGAATTGCTCAAGGCCCTGCATCAGGTCTTGCGCCGCAGCAACATGCTGGCCTACCTCAGCATGATGGCGGTGCGCCTGGTGGAAATGCACCGAGTGTTGAAGCCCACCGGGAGCCTCTTTCTGCACTGCGACCCCACCGCCAGCCACTATATCAAGCTCATCCTGGACAGCATCTTCAGCCCCAAAAACTTCCGCAACGAAATCATCTGGGAGCGCTCCCAGCCCAAGGGCCACGCCACTACCCGCTTCTCCCGGGCTCACGACACCATCTTTTACTACAGCAAGTCGGAGAAATTGGTATTTAATCCACAATTCACCGAGCACGACCCGGGATACCTGGAGAAGTTTTATCGCCATGTGGAGCCGGAAACCGGGCGTCGGTACCATTTGGATAACCTGTTGAATCCTAACAAAGAGAGGCCGAACCTCACCTACGAATTTCCTCCGGGCAGCGGCACGGTGCGGGTCTGGCGCTGGACCCAAGAGCGCATGATGCAGGCCTGGGCCGAAGGCCGGGTGGTGATTCCCGAAGGCGGGGTGGCGCGCTACAAAAGATACTTAGACGAGATGCAAGGCACCCTGGTAAAGGACATCTGGTATGACATCGAGCACCTGCACGGCTCCAGCAAAGAACATATGGGCTATCAGACTCAGAAACCGGAAGCATTGCTGGCGCGCATCATCCGGGCCGCCAGCCACGAAGGTGACGTGGTCCTGGACCCCTTCTGCGGCTGCGGCACCGCGGTGGCGGTGGCGGAACGCCTCCAGCGCCGCTGGATCGGCATCGACGTCACCTATTTAGCCATTGACCTGATCAGGAAAAGGCTGGCGGATTCTTTCGGCAAGGAGCGCGCCGAGTACGAAGAAATTGGCATCCCACGGGATGTGCCCAGCGCCGAGCGGTTGTTTAAGCTAGACCCCTTTCAATTCGAGTACTGGGCCCTGGCCGCGGTGGGGGCCCGCAGCGCCCGGGATAAACGGGGGGCGGACCGGGGGATTGACGGCGTCATGAACCTGCGGGACGAATACAGCGGCGAGTATAAAAAGATCATCCTCCAGGTGAAAGGCGGTCAGGTGAGCGTCTCCCAGGTCCGGGATTTGAAGGGGGTCTTGGAACGGGAGAAAGGCGAAATCGGCGTGTTCCTGACCCTGCGGAAACCCACCCGGCAGATGCAGAAAGAGGCCGATGAGGCGGGACCTTTCATTGATCAGGGGTTCCCGGAAAAGCGTTTTCCCCGCCTGCAAATTCTCACCATTGAAGAGATTTTTGCCGGGAAGAAGATCAATTTCCCCACCTGGTGGTCCCAGGATACCTTTAAAAAAGCCACCCGGCGGCGGAAGAACAACCCGGAAGAGAGCCAAAATAATTTACTGAAGGAATTGCAGGAGCCGTACGATGCCGGTGGGGTATAAGCAGGGGTCAGGGGTCAGAAAAGAACTAACTGCTACCCCCTATTTCTTCCCCGTCAGGTGAATATAGGTGCACAGCCCTTTGGCCACCAGCCGGTTGGCCTGGCGCACCTCGAATTCGCCGAGGGAGATGGTGCGGCCCCGTTTGGCGATGTGGGCCTCGGCGGTGACGTCGCCTTCTTTCACCGCGCCCAGGAAGTTGATCTTCATTTCCACCGTGTTGAACGTCTCCCCCTCCGCCACCAGGCTATAGAGGGCGTAGGCCACGGCCTCATCCGCCAGGGCGGCGATGACGCCTCCCTGCATCAGGCCGATGCTGTTGGCCAACTCGGGTTTGAAGGGCAGCAGAAACCGGGCGAAGCCCTTCCCTAGCTGCGGCGCCATAATGCCGACAAATTTTATAAAAGGGTTGGCCGCCAGTTTTTGGCGGATGCTGGCTTCCAGCTTCGGGGCTAAAGGTTCAAAGGTTACTTTCATGGGCATTCTCCCGCTTATCTGAACTCAAAAACCTGGTGCGTAGGACGCACCCTACATAATTTTCTGGTGGGGCGGCCATCCCTGGCCGCCGCCATTAAGTGCACCGGCTGCGTCAGGCGGCGGGCCCGGAGGACCATCCAGCCGGTTTATGTTCATATAAAACCATAGCACAGGGGAAACGCCGGCGCCACCGGCGCCTGCCGCATCACGACCGGTGCGGCGGGGGAGCGGATAAAGCTTAAAAAGGCGGCAAAATCTCTATCGCACTACCGCCCGGGGAGCAATTTTTCTATAATAATTAAGCAGTCGCGCATGGGCCGTTGGCCCACCCATAAAACATGAAAAGATACGTAGGGCGGGCACTGCCCGCCGTTGG
>JAGVPN010000032.1 GCA_020052215.1 Syntrophobacterales bacterium | reverse complement strand
CTGACCCCGGCCAGGGGGTTGTCGCTGGCGCCGTGGTCGTGGTGGCCGCCGCAGCCGCAGGCGCAACTGGAAGATTTCACCGCGGGGGCGTCATAAATTACCACCTGCACCGTGTCCGGGGTCATAGCACATTTCCTCGCCAGCTGGGGGTTGCGAGTCCGCCTGAGTTTCCTGGGCGGGCAAGGTGGCCCCATTCTCTGTGGGAGACCGCCGGCCAAAGCCCAGGGGTTTCCCCTAAGTTAAGTTTTTCAGAGGCCTTGCGCCAGTCCCCCGGACAAGCGACCCAGCGTAGATTTCCACCGCGTGTTTCACCAGGACCCGCATTCCGGCCTGGGAGAGCATGTCGGTGATCTGGAGCATGCAGGCGGGGCAGCCGGTGGCCACCACCCGGCAGTGTGAGGCCGCGATGTTGTCCCGCTTGCGCTTGCCGATGGCCGCCGAGGTCTCGTAGTGCTGGAGATTGAAGCTGCCGCCGCAGCCGCAGCACCAGTCGGACTCGGTCATCTCCTTGAGGATATAGGCGGGGTTGGCCTTAAGCAGGGCCCGGGGCTGGGACGCCACCCCCAGCGATTTTTTCAAGTGGCAGGGGTCGTGATAAGTTAGCGGGATCCGGCCCTCCTCCGGGCCTAAGGCCGCGGGTGCGACCCCCACCTTATCCACCAGGAACTGGCTGATGTCCAGGGTTTTGGCCGCCAGGGCCTTGAGGCGCTCCTGTTCTGCCGGCGGGGAATCCTGCATCATGAGGGGCCACAGCTGCTTGATGGTGGAGCTGCAGGTGGCGCAGGCGGTGACCAGATAATCGCAGGGCGCGGCGGGATCGTCCAGAAGTTCCAGATTGAGGCGCACCAGATGCCGGAAGGTTTGGGTATCGCCGCCGGAGAGGGCCGGAATGCCGCAGCAGCCCTGGCCGGCGGGGAGATAGACCCCCACCCCGTGGTGGTCCAGGACCTTGAGCACTGCGTCGGCCACCTGGGGGAAGAGCTTGTCGATGAGGCAGCCCACGAAAAAGGCCACCTTGAGGTTTGCGGCCCCCGGGGGGGTGTCCCGCCGGGGGACCTTAACGTGCCAGGGCACCGGCGCCAGAGCTTTGAAGTGCCGGTCAGCCAACAGCGGCGACATAAACCGGGCGCAGGATGAGCCCAGGAGGTCGTCCACCGGCTTGACAAATATCCCCTGGAATTTGGCGCCCCAGGCCAGGATGCGGTTGAACCAGTCCGGCTGACTGAGGAGCCCCCGGAAGACGGCTTTTTTCACGGGGGACAGCCCCAGGTAGCCCGCCAGGATGGCCCGGGCCTTGATGAAGATATCCAACACCTTGACGCCGCTGGGACAGTTGGCGGCGCAGGAGCCGCACAGCAGGCAGCGGTTCAGATGGTCCTGGACCCCCTGGGGGTTCTGGAGGATTTCCTGGGCCAGGCCGGAAAGGAGAGCCAGCTTGCCCCGGGCCACGTCGGCCTCCCGCCCGGTTTCGGCGAACAGGGGGCACACCGCCTGGCACAGGCCGCAGCGCATGCAGGCTACCAGCTGGTCGTCCAGCTCCTTCATCAGCCGGGCCAGCTCCTTGAGGCTGGACATGGGGTATTCTCCCAAGAGCTTTCAGCCGTCAGCTTTCAGCTATCAGTAAAAAATCCAATCCGAAATCCTGGAATGACTGCTGACCATGTCGCATCGCCTCGGCTTTTAATCCAGCCGCTATCTTTGGCTGGCGCAGGATTGCGTAACGTAGGGGCGCAGTGCGCCCCCGGCTGCTTGCTGACTACTGGAAAAGTTACCCCAGGAAAATTCGAAAGGCTTCCTGTTTCATCCGCCGAAGCTCTTCTTCCGCCTGGCGCAGGTTTTTCTGATGCATGGCGTGGCGAATCTTTCGGGCGATTTCGTCCAGGCACAGGGGCTTGTAGACGATGTCCACCTGCTCCTGGTAAAAGAACTGATGGTGCAGGGTCCGTCGGTGCAGCATGACGATAAAGCGGGTGGCGGGATACCGGAGGCGGGCATTTTCCAGGAGTCGCTGATAGTCGGGTTGGCGGTGGTCGGTTATGACCAGGTCAAAGTTGCTTTCTTCCAGGGCGGACATGGCTTCGGGCACCGTGTTCACCAGGGTGCATGCCTCAAAACCCAGGAGTTTGATCACCGAAGATAAAAATGCGCGGCACCATTCCTCCTGGTCCACCACCAGGATACGCCCCTGACTGCCCCTTTCCTGGTCATGCATGGGGGTCTCCTAAAAAGAGCACTATCTTACTTTACTCGTGAAGGAACCTGGCTGCAAGACCCTCCAGGTTTTTTCCCCGGAGGCCGGCCCTCAGGTACGCCCCCCTGCGCCGCGGATTTTGAGGCCTGGCGCCCTCCCGCCGGCTAAGCCGGGAGGGTGATTTCTTCTTGAGGGTTGATGGGGCTCAGGATCAGGCCGGTCATCACCTTGGGGTAGAAATAGGTGGATTTGCGCGGCATGATGAGGCTGGCCGTCGCCACCTCCTGCACCTGCTCGATGCGGGTGGGGTTCAGCAAAAACGCCAAGCGGGCTTCCCCCTGGCTCACCGCGGCCACGGCTTCGCTGATCTTGCTGGTGTACTTGCAGGTTTCCTGGTCATCCTGGGCCTGGGCGTCGAGCCCCAGGAGCTTTTCGAAAATCAGATAGTTCAAGACCGCCACATCCAATTGGGCCAAGGCCGGGTGCATCTGCCGGGCCAGCACCGTTTGCCGCACCCCCGGCCGCATGATCAAACGCCAGGCCTTGCGCCCGAACCCTAAGACCACAAAGGCGCTCTCCCCCGCCGGGACTTCCGCCAGGGTTTGCTCGAGAAAGTCTTCGTACCCCTCGCCGAATTCGTGGGCCG
>JAGVPN010000224.1 GCA_020052215.1 Syntrophobacterales bacterium | reverse complement strand
CCGGGAATTCCACGTCCCCACCATTCTCAACACCGGCAACGCCACCCAACTCCTGACCCCCGGACAAGTGGTCACCGTGGACGCCAACTATAACAACGTTTACGCCGGCCTGATCCCGGAACTCCTGGAACCCCGGGGAAAAAACAATGACCTGGCTGACAGCCCGGTGTTTCAAACCTTAAAGAATGTGGTGAAAAAAATCGTCCCCTTAAACCTGATCAACCCCGAAGATGACGCCGCCTTCTCTCCGGCTAACTGCCGCACCATCCATGACATCGTGCGGTACGCCCACGAATATTCCATGCGGGAAATGTTCCGCCTTACGGAAAATGAAATCGACACCGCCGGCGAGGTGGTGGAGCTGGATTCCGGGCTGCCCATCAAGGTCAGGATTTTGGACCTGGGCGGGGTTCTGAAAAAGGGCTGGGGCCGCAAGGTCAAACCGGAGCAGGTGGACTCCCTTCCTTTCCAGGCCTTCTGGAAGGGCCTGACCGCCATGCGTTGGGCCCAGGCCAAACCCGCCGGGGTCAAAAGCCTGTCCTCGGTCTTTGTCAAGGGCGAGGCGGAAGTGGCCCAGGGCGCCGACCCGTGGCGGGACCAGAGTTATGTCGTGCTCTCGAAAAATTACATGAATTTCAGCATCCGCCTGGGGTATCATCTCTCCACGGTGGAGGCCTACGTCTCGGACCAGGTGAACGACAACTACCTCACCTTCGGGTTCCGGGGCGGCGGCTCCACCCCGGAGCGCCGGGAGCGGCGGGCCCGGCTCATCGAGACCATCATCGACCACCTGCACCTGAATCACCGGCGTAAAGGCGAGCTCATCGAAGCCCGCCTAGCCAAGTACCCCGCCCAGCAGATGGCCCAGCGCCTGACTTTGCTGGGCAAACTCACTCATTACACCAAACAACTGGACATGGTGCTGTTTTCGGATAGTATTGTAGAATGGTATATTAAAGACTTCGTGCAGGAACACGTGGGTAAATAGAAAAACTATGCGGCGCTTCCCGTTTCTCGCCTCCCGCTACGCCCTGGCTTTATTGTTAGCGGTCAATTTCGCCCTGCTGGGAACCAGCATTTATCTGGGGCTCAAGTCCGCCAACCAGATGAAGGAGATCGTCAAGGAAGACTTCAACCAGCAGCAGTTGGTGCTGGCCAAGTATACCGCCAGCCTGCTAGAGCAGGATATCAACTTCCTCAAACGGGAACTGAGCACCCTCAACTTCTCTCCTTCCATCCAATACCTGGAGCCCCTGTCCTGGGCCAACCGCATGCGGGCCACCCTGGCCTCCGTCCGGGAAGAAGGGGTGGTGGAAATCCTGCGTATCAGCCCCGACGGCAACCGGGCTTACCAGATGGACAGCCGGGGGGTGGATCAGATCACCACCGGCTCCTTCAAGGATGCCCCGTTCCTTGCCTGGGCCGGCCAACCGGAACACAAGGGCCAGGTCCTGGTGATGCCGGTGTCCACCGAGATTCCCCACTTCGTCGGCCGGCTCATCACCGTCATGGCCGTGCCCACCTACGAGATGTCGGTGGATGATACCCATCCCCATCCATCCGGGGCTTTTAGCGGGGTGCTGGCGTTTTATATCGATGCCCATGCCCTGGCCAAAAAGTTTACCCAGGGGATCAGAAGCGGCAAGACCGGCTATGCCTGGATTATGGATAGTAAGGGCATATTTCTGAGTCATCCGGAACGCGACTTCATCGGTAAAAACGCCTTTACGGTGCGCAAAGAACGGATGCCCGCCATCTCCTTCGACGCCATCAACCAGATTCAGCGGGAAAAAATGCTCACCGGCAAGGAAGGCTCGGGCGCCTATAACTCCGGATGGCACCGCGGCATGGCCGGGGAGATTCAAAAGCTCATGGCCTATGCTCCGGTTCAGTTGGAAGACCAAAACCTGGTCCAGGAGCTTAAACCGGCCACCTCCTGGTCAGTAGCGGTGGTGGCCCCGGCCAGTGAAGTGGAAGGGGTGATCCATACCCTCTATACCCGGCAGTTCTACCTCCAGGTGATCATCGGCCTGGTGGTCCTGTCGGGCACCATCGTCATGCTGAATTTCCGTTATGAGCAGCAATTTTCTTCCAGCCTGAAAGCAGAGGTCAACCGCCAGAAGGAAATGTTGCAGAAATCCGAGGCCCGGTATCAGGGCCTGGTGGAAAACGCCGCGGACCTGATCTACTCCGTGGACGCCGACGGCCGCGTCCTGTCCATCAACCGCTACGCCGCCAACCTCTTCGCCACGGCCCGGTCGTCGGTAAAGCCGGAAACGCGCGACGGCGTGATCGAAGGGACTTTCCAGGAGTTTGTGGGGCGCACCCTACACGACATCTTTAATCAAAAATCCGCCGACTTCCAAATGGAATGGCTCCGGGAAGTCAAGGAGACGGGTAAGGTCAGGAGCAAGCGCCACCCGGTGAGCATTGGCGACCAGGAATTCTGGTTTTCCACCAGCATTGTGGGCATCAAGGATGAACACGGCGAGCCCTTCGCCTACGAGATCATTTCTCGGAACATCACCGGCCGCAAGGCCATTGAAGACCGGATGATCAACATGGAGAAGCTGGCCTCCATCGGCACCCTGGCCGCCGGGGTGGCCCATGAGATCAATAATCCCATGACCGTGATCCTGGGCTTCACTGAACACCTCCTGGAACAGACCGAGTCCTTGCCCGAGATCCACGAAACCCTCCAGGTCATCGAGGACGAAGGGCTCCGGTGCAAGAAAATCGTGGAAAACATCCTCACCTTTGCCCGCACCCCCCAAGTGAGCGAAACTACCGCCGAAGTCACCGGCCTCCTGGAAAAAACCCTGGCGGTGGTGAAAAACACCCTGCTGACCAAAAAAATCCGCCTGGAAACCAGTCTGGCCCCGACCCTGCCCCGGGTCAAGGGCGACCCCCCGGAACTACAGCAGGTCTTCATTAACCTGATCAACAACGCCGCCGACGCCATGAAAGGGGGCGGGGTGCTCACGGTCGTCACAAAGCCCACATCAAACGGCAAACGGGTGGCCATCGAATTCACCGACACGGGCTCCGGCATCCCCCGGGAGGCCCAGGCCAAGATCTTCGACCCCTTCTTCACCACCAAGAAGACCGGCGAAGGCACCGGCCTGGGCCTGTCCATGAGCTACGGCATTATCACCAAATTCGGGGGGAACATCATTTTCACCAGCCACCCCGCCGATGAATATCCCGAGAAGCACGGCACCACGTTTACCGTTTACCTTCCCATTATTTCAGGCCCTGAGGCCGAGGCAGCCGGCCAGGAGCAGGCTGAGCCGGGAGATACCACAGCCATCTGGTAAAGAGAGTAAGCAGTTGCTCATGGGCCTGAGGCCCACCCGTAAATTATAAAAAGTTCATGATGGGCCTACCCCCAACCTTGAACCTTGAACCTGGAACTTTAGAGGACAGGAGGTTAAGATGCCGGAGCGGATACTGGTCGTTGACGATGAGCCCAACATGCTCAGATTGCTGAAAACTATCCTGATGGATAAGACCGGCTATGAGGTCACCACGACCAATAATCCCCTGGAAGTAAGCAAATTGCTCCAGGAAAGT
>JAGVPN010000090.1 GCA_020052215.1 Syntrophobacterales bacterium | reverse complement strand
CTGGGGGGAACGGGATTGCCGGGCCGCATCCTGGGCCATAAGCAGGTGCTGGGAGGCTTCCGCCGGCTGGCCTTGCTTGGCGGCCACGGTGGCCAGGTTAGCCTGGTTGATGCTGGCCGCCACGAACTGCTGCTGGTCCTGATTCAGGTTGTAGGCCTGGGTGAAGTGGTCCCGGGCCTTCTGGTAATCTCCCTCCTCCAGGGCCACGGCCCCCAGGTTGTTGAGCTGCTGCGCCGCCCCCTGGGGGTAATCCACGGACCGGCTCATGATCAGTGCCCGGGAGAAATTCCGGGAGGCCCGCTTCAGATCCCCCCGGGAAAATAATTCTTCCCCCGCCATCGAGACTTCATCGATGCGCTGCACCTGCTGCCCGAACGGGTCCGCTTTGGCGGCGCAACCGCCCACCAGCAGGGCCGCCAGCCCGAGCCTGGCCCAGCGCCTAAGGAAGGGTGCGCGGTTCCACATGGATGGTTTGGCTCTTGGCTCCCTGGGGAGCAGTCATGCGGATCAAAGGATTGGCCTTGATGGCGTCCATGGTTTGCTTGGCGCTCCGGGCCGTGCCGGTGGCCGCCTCCATCAAGTCGGGCAATTCCTCGCTGCCGGCCTTGATGTTTGCCACGATGGCCTTCAAAGGCTCGATCTCCTGGTTGATGGCTTTGGTGAAAACCCCCAGATTCTGGGCGGTGGGCCTGAGATCCACCACGACGCTTTTGGCTTCCAGGAAGAATTTGTCCCAGTCCTCCAGGGCCTGGTTCATCCGGACATATAATTCCTTGTGCATAACCAACATCCCCAAAGTCCCCTTGCCCTCGGTGAGGCTCTTGAGGACCTCGTCCAAATGATTCAACGCCGCCAGCAGGACTTTCTCGTCATTTTTCAGGTCCTCGCTAAATTTGGCCAGATTGATCAGCATGTGTTTGACTTTCTGAATGTTCTCCTCGCTGGCCAGTTCCGCCAGGTGTTCCGTCACGGACTTGCGCTCCCGGGAGGGAATGGTGCCATACGGTTCGATCTTGGGGTAGCCGGAAGAGCCGGGGCTGATTTCGACATACTCGCTGCCGATGAGGGTGGGGCTCACCACTTCCGCCACGGAATCCTGGCGGATGAGATTGGCATATTCCTCGTTGACCTTGATAGTGACCTCCACCTGGGGATGCCCGGCGGTCTGAGTGATGCCCAGCACCGCGACCTTGCCGACCTCGGCATTGAACATCTTGACCAGGGAGCCCTGGTGCAGGTTGTAGCCCTGCCGGAATTTTATCAGGTAGTTGTTCTGGGATTGGAACCAGCCTTTGCCCTGGGCGATCACCAGCAAGGTCACCACGGTGATGACGATCAACACCAGGAGAAACCCCCCTACCAGCTGTTCCCTGCGGCTAAAGCCCTCTTCCATGCGGCTATGATAACACTCTCCCCCGGTTTTTTACAAGTATTTCAGGGCCGGCGCCATACCTGTGGCCCCTGATCCTCACGGCCATGGCCGGAGGGACGCCACCAGGCAGGAAACTGAGGGATCGCCGCGCTGATCGATTCAGCATGGCGGCCGCGGGCCGCCCTATAATACCAATTTGATGTCAAAGATAGAGTTTTCAAACGGAGAGACTGCGGCGTGGGCATTTTCTCGGTGGCACAGGCGTCTCGCCTTTGGCGGCACAGGCTTTCTAGCCGGTGCGGGATTTTTGGCACAGCCTGGAAAGGCTGTGCCACCAATAAAAAACTTGTGGGTAACGGTTAGCCTCCAATGGGGGAGAGGGCGAGGAGGAAGTAATCTTCTCGGAGCAAAAAATGCGTTAGCGAATTTATGCATTGTTTTGCAACCTTTAGCAATTGCCAAAAATTTTTGCCGTTATGGAAAGCCTTATTATCCCCCCTGCCCACCTTAAACAAGTGGGTAAACTACAAGGAATTGCTGATAAAGTCCCCCTTTGAACCCGGGGACTTAGGGGGATTTAACAACCTCCAAACGGAAGGAAGTTATGGCAAACGCTAGATAACGCGCCTCCTCCTTTGCAAAAACCTAACCGGACACTGCTAATAAAAATCAGGAGAATCGCCCCTTATGCCGATAAGGATTTAGAAGAGGCAAGCAATCCGGGTAGAGGCAGGGATTGCCCCCCCACCAGGAAGACCATAGCTAACGGGGGAGGGATTCTTGATTTTGCGGAAAGCTTGACCCCAGAGGGAGGGCCATAGGCAGTGTTGATCAGGTTGCGCCAGTTGCTGAGACGGGGTCGCGGCCAGGAAGGGGCCGCGGCGGTGGAGTTCGTCCTCTGCCTCATCCCGCTCCTGTTGATCGTGGCCGGGGTCGTCGATTACGGCGAATCCTGGTATATGTCATCGGTGATCGCCACCGCCAGCCGGGAGGGGGCCAGGTATGCCACCCGGTACCAAACCAACCCCGTTACCGGGACGCGGCTTATCCCCAATGCCCTGAATCCCTCTATCGAGGACTATGTGCTGACTGCGGCCGGCTATAACTTAACCAGTCTCCTGCCCATTACCGCCGCCCCCGCGGTGACCCCGGGGGGCGCCGGATTGACCACGGGCACGGCGGGAACTATAGTCAGTGTGAGGGTGACGGCGCTAAAATACTGGCTTTTCCTGAATAATTTAATCCCGGGGTTGAGTAACCCTCAAGTACTCGCCTCCACCACCACGATGGCGTGCGAGTAAAGGAGTCCCGGCAGGGAGCCGAGTCATGAACCAGCGTGCCAGGGGTTTTGTCGCCGGCGAGTCCGGGTCCGTGGCGGTAAGCGTAGCCGTGGTCCTGGCGGTGCTTCTGGGGATGGCGGCCGTAGCCGTCGATTACGGGCATATGGCCTCGGTACAGAGCGAGTTGAAAAAGGCCGCCGAAGCCGGGGCCCTGGGCGGGGCCAGATCTTTAGTGCCCTACGTGGGCGCCCCCTCAACCCCCGACTGGATTG
>JAGVPN010000488.1 GCA_020052215.1 Syntrophobacterales bacterium | reverse complement strand
GTGGTGGCGGTCATGCCGGTGGTCTCGCTCAGGCGCTTGGCGGCCCGGCCGGTGGGGGCCATGAGCAGGACCCGGGCCCCCAGCCCCTGATAAAGGTCCAGGATGCAGCTGACAATGGTGGTCTTGCCGGTGCCGGGGCCGCCGGTAATGATGAGCACCTTGTCCTGGAGGGCCGCGGCCACGGCCGCGGCCTGCTCCGGGGCAAGGGTCAGACGGCGCGGCTGCTGGACCTGGGCGATGAGATCCTCGAGATGGAGCGGCGGGTGGCTCCCCACGGCAGTGAGCAGGCGCGCCAGGGACTGGGCCACCCCGGTTTCCGCCACCCAGGCTGGCTTTTTGTATACGGCCCGGCCGTCCGGCAACTCCGGCAGCACCACCCGTCCTGCCCGGGCCAGATCTTCTAGGGTCCCCGCCAGGGGCGGGCGGGGGACTTGAAGCAATTCCTCGGTCCGATGCAGAAGCACCTCTTCCGGGACATAGACGTGCCCCTCCCCGCCCATGGTGTCCAGGAGGTGCAGCAGTCCCGCGGCCAGGCGGGCCGGAGTCAGGGGGTCCAGGTTGAGGCGGCCGGCCAGGCGGTCGGCGGTGAGAAATCCCAGACCGTGAATATCCAGGGCCAGTTGATAGGGGTTGGTGGTCACCACTTCCACCGCCCCGGCGCCGTACTGCTGATAGATCTTGGTGGCCATGGCCATACCCACGCCCAGGCCCTGGAGCGCCACCAGCACCTCCCGGGCCGCTTTATGGGTTTGCCAGTCCCGGCGAATCTGCTGAACCTTTTTCGGCCCGATTCCCGACACCTCCGCCAGGCGCTCCGGCTGGTCGTCGATCACCGTCAGGGTCTCGGCCTTGAAATGGTCCACCAGGCGCTTGGCTAACTCCGGGCCGATGCCCTTAATGAGCCCCGAGGCCAGATATTTTTCGATGCCGGCCACGGTGGCGGGGAGCACCGAGTACCACCACACCACCCGGAACTGCTCCCCCCACTTGGGATGCACCTCGTAGCGGCCCTTGAGGTGGAGCTGTTCCCCTTCCTTGACCGCGGCTAACGGGCCCACCACGGTGGCGGGCTGGCGGCGTCCCCTGACCCGGAGGCGCACCACGGCGTAGTGGCTGTCCGGGTCGGCGAAGGTGAGGCGCTCCACCGTCCCCTCCAGGGTCGAAAGAGGGTGAGAGTTCAGGTCCGGGGCTAAGGGGGGTTTAGGTTGTGGCAAAGGGCCGCCGAAAATTCCTGGAAGTAACTCCGGTTGAGGGCCGCCGGTCGCATCGGTGGCCCAGGCTTCCAGCCTGGGCGCCTGCACCGGCAAGATGCCGGCGCCATCAAAAACTATTCAGAACAGTCATTTATGGGCTTTCGGCCCACCCGTAAAACATGAAAAGATTATATTGGCTGGTAGCGCAGCCTTTCCAGGCTGCGCCCGACTATCCTGATTCCTTGGCGCAGGCTGGAAAGCCTGCGCCACCGATTTAAAGAACTTTTCGAAGCAGAATTCATCATAAACGGGCTGCCCCGGTCCGTCAATGGGAATCGGCAGACGCCCGCCCCCTCCCCCAGGTCCCGAAGCTCCCGCCCCGGATGGCGACGGCTGAGCCGCCGCTTCCCTTAAACTCACCCCCAACCCCCCCAGCAAGGAGTTGGAGGCGTAGCCTGGGAGGTTTTTGCCATGGAAGGCGTAGTACATTGGCTCATAAATGCGGTAACGTATTTCTTAACTCCGTGAAGCTCACTTCCCCCTCACCCCGGCCCTCTCCCCCATTGGGGGAGAGGGGACAAGATGAGACCGATTTGAGGCTCTGCCATCACAAAAAAACCCGGCGACCTAACCTACTCCTTCTCCCCCCGCTTCGGGGGGAGGTTGGGGTGAGGGGGGCGGTATATGACGTTAGCGTATTGATGAAATCCTATACTAAGGTGGCCGGTCTTAACCTTCCAGGGGCAATTTATGGTGAGCCCGTCCCTTCCCCCGAGAATTTCCTTGACTTCCCCCAGAAACAAGGTATTATTGTAATTGATTCTCAATAGCACCGACTCGTGAGTTTGGGCATGGTGATGAAATCGGAGATTCAGGTATTCCGGGAATATATCCGTGGGCGCCACTTGAGGCGCACCCCGGAGAGGGAGCAGATACTGCAAGAGATTCTGGAGATACAAGGGCATTTTGATGTGGACGAACTCCACCTGAGGCTCAGGGACAAGGGCTCCAAGGTATCCAAGGCCTCCATCTACCGCGCCCTGCCGTTGTTCATTGATTGCGGCCTGGTCCGGGAGGTGGATTTCAGCGACGGCCACTGGCATTATGAGCATATTTACGGCCACGCCCACCACTGTCATCTGCGGTGCCTGGGGTGCGGCGAAGTGCTGGAGTTCCAGGAGCCTGAATTGGGACGCCTCGAAGCGCACCTGGCCCGGGAATACGGCTATCGCATTAAAGGCCACCAGTTGCAGGTGCAAGGGCTTTGCGCCACCTGCCAGGAGGCGGAGTAACTTGGCTGGGTTAGAAAAGGACGAGAACGTCATGGCGGATGCAGTCGGACCCTTGGAACACTCCCTGGCCGAGATCCCGGCCGGCCGGCGGGTCAGGATTACCGGGTATCGGGGCGGCCGGATGCTTCGGGCCCGGTTGCTGGCCATGGGTCTCAACCTGGGACGGGAAGTGGAAATTATTCAAAATAATCGCGGCCTGATTATCGTGGGCGTCAACAGTGGCCGGTTGGCCTTGGGACGGGGCATCAGCCAGAAGATCCTGGCCGAACCCATAGTGCCTCTCCTTACCGACCAGCGCTCCGGCTAGCCGGAGAGGCTGGCGAGGCGTCGGCGCCGCCGGCGTCCCTGCATCCCGTGATAGGTTTCCTTGGATAAATGCAGCGCGGTATGGCGAATATCCCGGCATAAACCGGCGGCCGGACCCTGGTTAAGGGTCGGCGCGCCGTGCTGGCTGGCCGGAGGGGGAATTAATCGGCGGGACGTTTGGTCTTAACTGCTCGCGAGCCTACCAGCCTTTGAAAGACGCCATGATCAGCCATCCCACGATGGAGGCCGAGCCGAACTGCATCCAGGAGCGATGCCCCAGGGGGCGCAGGTTGGCCCGGTGCAGCATCTTGCCTGCTGCGGCCTGAGGCCAGGCCCTCCCGTTGGGGAAAATTTCAGGGGCCCAAGCACCGTCACCCGGGGGATTTAGAGAGAGCGGCATAACCACCCGCAAGGATGTCGGGCCGGCGCTTACCTGTCGGGAGGCCGGCAGATCATGCCCATAAAGTTTCAGGCAGGCGTCCACCACATCCGCATCGTAGAGAATCCCTTTGTTGCTGGTGAGTTCATCCAGAGTTTCGGCCAGCCCCATGGAGACGCGGTAAGGACGGTGGGAGCACATGGCCTCCATCACATCGGCCACACCCAGGATCATGGCTTCCAGGAGGATCTCCTCCCCTTTCAGGCCCTGAGGATAACCGGAGCCATTCAGCCTCTCGTGATGTTGGAGGATAATTTTGGCAGTGTTGCCGGGCAGGCTGACGGGTTCCAGGATGTTATAGGCCACCTGGGGGTGGGTTTTAATCAGGGCGAACTCCGGGGGGCTGAGTTTCCCCGGCTTGGAAAGAAGATCCGAGGGGATGGCGAACTTACCCAGGTCGTGGAGCGTGCCGGCCATCCGCAGATCACGCAGGCGATCCTCGGAAAGTCCCATCTCCCTGCCAATGGAACAGGCCATCTGGCTTACCCGCCGCTGATGACCAACAGTATAAGGGTCCCGGATCGCCATCGTGGACTCCAGCACCTGCATGAGGGCCTCCATGACATCTCCTTCCCGACCAGAGTTTCACCCCGCTTGCCTTAAGGTCGCCAGCCGCAGAAACCTTGGGCTGGTGAGGGTACCCATAAGCTACAGGCGATCCCTGACCCCGGCAATTAGGGTTTCCCTGATTTCTTTTTTCGAAATCCCTTATTCTTCCGGGAATGGAGGCAAACAGATGGCACTCGGGGAGAAAAGCGCGATTCCCTGCCCATGGCCGGAGGCTCGGGGCTGATGGCGCCTGAGCCGGCAGACCTGCCCCCCGCCCGGCGGCAAGAACTGGAGAGCCTGGCCCAGCGGCTGGACCATCGCTTCCAGAATCTGGGGCTGCTGGACCAGGCCCTGCGCCACAGTTCCTATGCCCATGATACCCCGGGGAGCGGCCCCAGCAATGAACGGCTGGAGTTCCTGGGGGACGCGGTCCTGGCCCTTACCGTCAGCGCCCTGCTGCTGGCCCGGTTTCCCGAGAGTTCCGAAGGGGAGATGTCCCGGGGGCGGGCCGCATTGGTAAATGCCCGGCAACTGGCGGCCCTGGCCCGCCGCCTGGATCTTGGGGCCCACCTCTTGCTGGGGCGGGGGGAAGAAGGGCAGGCGGGCCGGGAGAAGCCCTCTCTCCTGGCTAATGCCCTGGAGGCGCTGCTGGGGGCGGTCTATCTGGACGGCGGCCTGGACGCGGCGGCGCGCCTGACGGAACGCTGGTTCAGCCCGCTGATTTCCACCGCCTTGCCGGGACAGGACTTCAAGACCTCCCTGCAGGAGTTCACCCATGCCCGCTACAAGGCCCCACCCGCATATCATCTGATGGCCGAAAGCGGCCCCGGCCACGCCCGGCATTTTACGGTGGAGGTGCGCCTTCAAGACCTGCCACTGGCTCAAGGGGAAGGCCGCACCAAGAAAGAGGCGGAACAGCGGGCAGCCCGCCAGGCCCTGGAGATCTTGGCCGGCGGCGGCGCCGCACCTGATAAGGATGGCGTCACGGGCTAAGGCTGCGGGAGATTGAGGCAGGCCGTGGAAAGGAAGGCCCGCCGGCCACCTGTCTCCTGTCGGCGGCGCGGGTTAATGCGCCGGAATAATTTCTGTCCGAAAAGTCTCCCGTAGGGTGCGTCCTACGCACCAATTAATCAGTGGAAACGGCGGGCACTGCCCGCCGTTGGTTACTACTTTATGCACAGGCGAGACGCCTGTGCCACCGAAAACTTTTCAAACCAGAACTTGGGAAAGAAAATCATGGCCGGATTGAGGTTGGCAACACTCTGGCTCATGCCGCCCCCTGGACCTATTGGTTGGCCTCCAGCTTCATGGGAATGCCGCAGCAGACCAATACTCCCCCGCCGGCTTCCATGACCTTCACTTTGTTGCCGCATACCTTACAGCGATATTCCTGTCCAACTGAGGTCGCCATGCTAGTCCTCTTCGTGGGAGTCTGGTTGCTGACACCGGGGACAAAGGCCCCAGAAGGTCAGTGAAGGGTTCTCGATCTGGAAGCCGTGCAGAGCCTCCGCCGGTAAGGAGGGGACTTCTGAGGCCTCCCAGTCCAGGTCGATAATGTGGTGGCACTGCCGGCAGATGAGATGGGCATGTTGCCCGGTTTCACCGTCGTAACGCGCCACCGCGTGCAGGGGGTTAACCTTGATCACCATGCCTCTCTGGCACAAAATCTCCAGGGTCTTGTACACGGTGTTAAAGGAAATGGCCGGCAGTTGCCGCCGTACCTCCTGATAAAGGTGATCCGCGGTGGGATGATCTCGCCGGCTCCGCAGGGCAGCCATCACCGCCAGACGCTGCGGCGTCACCGCAATCCGACGGTCTCGCAATTGCTGAATGAGATTTTCCATAACTTTTTATTATTTAATAATTATTACTGAATATGTCAAGATAATACGCCCCCGCCATCAGGTTTTGTACAGATTCTTCGGACTTATAATCCGGTGGGAGCTTGGGGCGACGGGTAATGGCGACCGGCGGGCAAAACTTCATTCTGCAGGGAGAATCCGGGGACCCGGGTCAGGGCGCCCCGGCAGCGGTAGAAAGTGGGCCGGGGCACCGGATGTCCCCGAGCCTGAGACCACTTCGCACTCAAATGGTAGCACAGGCTTTCCAGCCTGTGCAGGCGCAGGCTAAAGCCTGCGGCTACCAATAATTACCTTTTGATTGCAACTCG
>JAGVPN010000009.1 GCA_020052215.1 Syntrophobacterales bacterium | reverse complement strand
GGTCGAAACCGAACTCACGGCCGGTTCATCCCAGCCGGAATGAACGGCAAAGCGGCCGCCGGGCCGCTTTTTGCTGGTCTTTTTTTGTCTGTAGTGCCGTGGGGTCTGAATCTGCCGCCTGCTCACCGGTTTACGACCTCCCCCCGCCCCCCAGGCCATCACCCTTCCGGCTCGATGCCGAAAAAATCCAGATAGAATTGAAAGCGTCGTCGTTCCTCTGCGGGGTTTAACCCGAACTCTTCCAGGGAATAGCGGTGCACCCCGCCTTTGTTTTTGGGGTTGGCCAGCAAGAACCGCTCCATGGCCGTCTCCGCCGCCGCGCTCAACTCCAGGTCGAAATGCGTATAAATCCGCCGCACCATGGACATGGGGTCTCGCAGCAGTTCCGCGTAGTGGACATCAAACAGCTGTTGCTGCAAGTTCCCTGGGGCCTGCCGGTACTTTACCGCCAGCCCGGCGCCTTCAACCCAGCGTTGCCGCACTTCCCGGGCTATCGACGCCTTATCGATGTGGTCGCTGAACCCCCGGCGCAACACCTCGGTGAAGCTGGCGCACGAGGCCAGGACCTTGAGGGGGTCGCGATGCGTCAGGAGGATGCAGGCATCGGGATAGACCTGCAGCAGGCCCTCCAGGGCCAGCAGGTGGCTGGGGGCCTTGAGCACCCACCGTTGGCCGGGGCAGCGCCACTGCAAATGTTGCAGGAAGTGGCGGTGGAACTCGTATTCGAGGCGCTTGTCCTGCCGGTCGTGCCAGGCCCGGTAGGAAGGCACGGCATACATGGATTCGAAGGTGTAGCTGCGGAAGTCGTGGCTGGTAATGGCAATGCACTCTTGGGGCAGCCGGGCGTCGATCAGGTGCACCGTCTCGAAACCCGGCATCAGCCAGTCGAGCCACTTCAGTTGCCTGGCCGTGGTGGTGATCCGGGGGTTGGCGGCGTAGGACGCCCGCTCGGGCGGCGGGGAAGGATACATCACTTCCCAAACCTGGGGGGCGCGATGGGCCGGGTCCTGGGCCAGCAGGGCGTGCAAAAAGGTCGTGCCGCTCCGGGGCAGCCCGGTGATGAACAGCGGCCGGCGGATGACCTCGTCCGCAATGGCCGGGTGACGCCGGCGGTCCGCCACCAGCCGGAGCCGGTTGCTCAGCAACCGCAGCGTGTCGCCCCGCACGCAGATACGTCCGACGAAGCTGAACTCCGCCTCGGTTTCATAGGCCCGGAACAGGACTCGCATGGCTTCCCGAAACGAGTCGTCCCCGAAGTCGTCCAGGCCGGTCTGTTTACCGGCCTTGTCCAGCAGGGCCTTTTCATCCAGCCGCAGGAAGGGGAACCCATTTTTCGCCAACCGGCGGCCGGCGGTGTTGATCAGGCGCAAAAGCCTCGAGCGATTGGGGCGGTCAGGCTGTAACATCGTCATGGCAGACTTGGGTGTCGGCGGTGGTTTGGGAGCCGCTTCTCAGAGGCCCTACCCGGTTGGTTTCCCCAGCATTGTATCCAGGTCGGGGGCATTCCACAACCGGGGAAAGAAAATTTTCGGGAAATTTTCAGGACAGTCATTCATGGGCCTTTGGCCCACCCGTAAATTATGAAAAGCTTTTTTAGGGGCAGTTCGCGAACCGCCCCTACGGGAACTTTTCCAAGCAGGCTCCGGATCAGGGCCGCCGACCGGTCATTGCCGCCCGGCCGCCCGGGGGGTCTTGATTTTTTCAGGTAATGCGGGTTAATCAAGGGCAACCAGGGGAGGAATCCATGCAGTGGTGCGACTTGTCTTGTGAGCATGCCTCATTTCCTCAGACTGAGGCGGTGGATGGGGCCGGGTCTTGCCGAACCTTTGTGGCCCTGTATTGTGCCAGGCTCAAAAAACTCGTCCATAAGAACGGGCCGTGTCAATGCGAAGACCAGTCCGGCTCCCCGGAGGGTGAGGGAACATTGCGGCAGGGGGAAGACGGGAACTAACGGCTAGAGGAGTTGTCCACTTGATTAGGTGAAATCAGGGGGATTTTTTAGAATAAATAACCATTTCCTTTTTAAGGGTGGTGATCCGTCCTTTAAACCCGTTTCTCCAGGATAAGTCACGAACCGTGATTACGAGGGTGGCCTGACCTTCTTGCAGTCCTAAGGCTTGGGCATCGAGCGCCAAAGGAAAATCCACTTTTTTGGTCCCATCACCGGTGCCACCCCAAATCCCCCCTGGCGGTTCAAGGTTTTTGGACAGCACCTCTATCTCCACTTCCTTCTGGATAACGGTCACCTTCACGTGCCTTAGCCCACTATCTTGATCTCCGGCTTCCAGCCAGAAGGCGGCGTGGGATTCCAGGTTGGCCAAGTCTGGTTTCAAAGTGATCCAGGGATCATACCAATCCAGGTTTGCCAGGATCAGCCACCCCACAACCACCGCCACCGCGGCCAGGGCGCCGATTCTCCTGGGGATCATGGTCCACATCTTCTTTTCTTGGGGAAAAGCAGTGGGCCCGGCCATCGAACTTATATCCTGCATCACCTGTTCCCGCCACTCCGGAGGGAATTGGATATCCTCCTGCTTACGGTAAGCCGCAATCAGCGCTTCTTCGATCTTATCCAGGTGTTTTTTGGAGGACTTCATGCTATCCCTTGGGGGAGAATTTCCGCAAGAATCTTCCGGAGCTTCTTCCGGGCCCGGTGCGATTGGACCTTTATTCTGATGACGCTCCAATCCAGAAGTGCTGCCGCCTCGGCCGCCGAATATTCATTCAGGTGGGTCAGGGTCAGCACCGTCCTTTCCGCCGCCGACAATTGACCCAAGGCCCACTGCAGCAGATCCCTGGCCTCTACCCTCTGTGCATCCTGCTCCGGAGATTGATCCGACAAAAGATGGTCAACCCAGTCTCGGCAATCATCGGGGAGAGGACCCGCCAGGTTCTCCTGGTTCTGATAATAACCGCGCCAGAAATCATGGCAACACCTTATGGCGATTTTGGCAAGCCAGTGTTTAAATGGACCGGTTCCTTTAAAACCTCCCAAAGACTGGTAGGCCCGGACAAAGGTGTCGTGGGCCACTTCCGGCGCCTCACCCCTGGGAACATGGTTCCTGACAATCCGAGACACATGGTCTTGGTATCTGTCCATCAAAATTTCAAAGGAGTTAATATTTCCCCTAAGAATATTACGGATAACCAAGGCATCGTCAGGAATATTGTCAGTGAAGTTCATCTCGACGGGGGGAAAAATAAGATTGTGGCCCCACTTGAAAAAGACGGGCCACAAGAAGGTTTCGAACTCTCGTTTACAAGTAAGAGTCTGATTTCGTGCTAACCCTAACTTTCCACCCCCATCATGCATTAATTCATGCAGATGTCAATCCTTCTCGAATGGCATATTTAGTGAGTCCGGCGATGCCTTTCGCATTTATTTTACCCATCAGGTTTTGCCGATGGGATTCTACGGTCTTGACGCTCAGATGGAGACTGCTGGCAATTTGAGGGGTTGAATGCCCTTCAGCGACTAGCTGCAACACTTCCTTTTCCCTGATAGTTAAATTGGAGGAATCTGGCGAACCGGAATTGGCAGGAGGCATTACGTAGTCTTTCACTACCACATCCATTATTCCAGGGCTGAGGTAAGTTCTATTTGCAATCACCATGCGAATGGCTCGGACCAACTCCTTGAAAGAACAATCCTTGATCAGATACCCTGATGCACCAGCCCGGAGCATATTATATACAAATCGCCTATCAGCGAGCATAGAGAGGGCGATCATCTTAATTCTGGGAGCCTCGGCCAGGATTAAGCTCGTGGCCACGATGCCGTTCATATCGGGCATGCACACATCCATCAATATGACATCCGGGCCTAACTCCCTTGCCAGTCTCACTGCAGATCGGCCATCCTCGGCCTCACCCAAAACGGTAATGTCGTCTTCGCGTTCCAGCATACTCCGAACCCCTTCTCTGGTGAGTTGGTGATCGTCAGCAATGAGAATCTTGATGCTCATCCGGTTCCCTCCCCTAAGGTCGTGGTCCTTGATCAGTTTATTTCCCAGTCAGAATCACCGGGGTGACAAATCGGGCGCGGGTATCCAGGTACCTCATCCTTATAGTCGCTGCCGCCGCGCCGAAGGTTACAGAAAATAAAAATATAATTTAAGTCCACTTTAATAAGGTTAGGTGGGGTCGGGCCCCTTGAGGCACCCCTCCCGGCGGTCGCCATATCGTTCAGTCGTTTGGAGGACCCGGACTTTCCGGTGCCGTCGGCTCCGGGTAGGGCCGCAGCGCCTGGGAAATGAACATGCCCACCAGCCAGCTGATGAGCACCGCCATGTAAAAGTGGCCCAGCACCGCCTCCACCACCGCCAGCATCCGGGGGAAGGGCAGGAGGGGCAGAATATCCCCGAAGCCCACACCCACGATGGTACTCAGGCTGAAATAGACCATTTCGGTTATCAGCAAATGGGGTTCGTTCGGGGTATTTGCCAGCGTCAGGTTGAAAGAGCCGGGATTGAAGGAATATAAGATGCTGTAAAAGGTGGAAAAGATGATGCTGATAAAGAAGTAGGCCACCACCGCTGCGAAGATGGTGTCCAGGGTGA
This sequence comes from Syntrophobacterales bacterium, assembly GCA_020052215.1. Classification (GTDB taxonomy): domain Bacteria; phylum Desulfobacterota; class Desulfobaccia; order Desulfobaccales; family 0-14-0-80-60-11; genus 0-14-0-80-60-11. The sequence continues at coordinate 219 of JAGVPN010000009.1, read as the reverse complement.
CCCGGGGGCTTTTGAAGACATAGGTGAGGATGGCGGCGATGCAGCCTACCAGAAACAGCAGGTAAAAAGACGCGCCGAGCACCAGCTCCAATCGGTGCGGGCCCGGTCCCGGAAACAGGTTGTACTTGGAAAAAAGGACCATCCCGGCTGTCCAGAGCGCCACCAGCACCCAGCGCAGCCGGGGGAGGCGGTCGCTGGCCGACAGAGACACCAGCAAGG
>JAGVPN010000482.1 GCA_020052215.1 Syntrophobacterales bacterium | reverse complement strand
GAGCACAGTATGGCCCAGGTGCAAATCCGGGGCGGTGGGGTCGAACCCGGCCTTGACCCGGAGAGGTTTCCCCGTGGCCCGGGCCTTCTCCAGGCGGGCGGCCAGTTCCTCTTCCCGAATGATCTCGTGGCAGCCCTGCCTGATGATGGCCATCTGTTCCGGTACTGGTTTCACGAAGTTGATTCTCCAATACTAGTAAATTGTGAAAACTTTTTTCAGAGCGTGCTATCGCCCCAGGGGTCGAGAAATACGCCGAGAAAAACGATGATGGCGGGCAGTGCCCGCCCTACATTAACTCATAAAGCCACTAGCCGGCTCGCAAAACGTGAGAAATCAGTGGGGCGAGCCTCCGTGCCCGCCACCGTTCCGGCGCAGTTGTAGGGTGCGTTTTACGCACCAATACCGGTGCACAGGGCGCACCCTACTGACCCCTGACCCCTGCTCCTAAAACCCCAGCCAGCGGACTTCGCGCCCTTTCCGGGGCGGCGCCGGCGGTTCCTTGGCGGAGAAGCCGATGGGGGTGATGGCCAGGAGCTGCTTGTCCTCTTTCCCCAGTAACTTCAAAATTTCTTTTTCCAGGTAATTGGCGCCGGTCATCCAGCAGGTCCCCAACCCTTCGGCGTGGGCCGCCAGGAGCAGGTTCTGGAACAAGGCGGCGCCGCTCTGAATGTTGGCCATTTGCATACCGGGGTCGGCATCCTTGGAGATGGTCACCGCGATGACCACCGGGGCGCCTCCCAGGTTTTTAAAAAATTTCATCACGAACTCCCGGCCTTTTTCCGGGACGCCCGCTTTTTCTAATTCCGGGAGGAGATACTTGGTGGCCCGGCTGACCAGTTCCACAAAATCGTCCCGGACCTTGCCGGCCATGACGGTGATCTCCCAGGCCTGGGCGTTGACCCCGGAGGGGGCCCAGAGGGCGGCGTCGATCACCCGGTCCAAGGCTTCTTTGGGCGGCATCTCGGGTTTGTACATCCGGTGACTGCGGCGTTGATGAATGGCTTCGTAAATGTCCATGCTTACCTCCTGCGTAGTGAGTTAAGGCCAATAAGGGCCGGGAGCGGGCCAGGCGCTGCCGGCGTTCAGACCCTGGGCCCCGCGGCTTAAGGCGCGGTATGAAGCCGCTTCCGAGAACCTGCCCCGCTTTTTACACCCCTGGGCGTAGATGGCGCATTTGGCGGCCAGGGTGCGGCGGGCCGCGGCTGCGCAAGGCTCAGGCAAGTCCGGTTCCTCCAGCAACTTGACCAAGGCCCGGATGCGGAACCGGTCAAGACCCCACTGGCGGGAGAGTTGATCCGGGTGGCCGCCCCGCTTGATGACCAGGGGCTCGTCTATGAGACCCACCTCGTAGCGCCAGGTGAGGCGCAGCCAGAGGTCGTAGTCTTCCGCGGCGGGGAGAGTTTCATCGAAACCGCCGTGGTCCTCCAACAGCCGCCGGTGAAGCATCACCGCCGAGGGGCTGATCATGCAGCGCTGAAGCGACGGCAGAAAGATCCTGCCCGCTACTTTGCGGTGACTCAGGGGTTGATTTACCCTGACCCCCCGGCGCACCCAGGTCTCGTCGGTCTGACAGATGAGCAACTCCGGCTGGCCCTCTAACCATAAAATTTGCCGGGCCAGCTTGTCCGGCAACCACAGGTCGTCCGAATCCAGAAAGGCCAGCCACTCCCCCCGGGCCGCGGCCACGCCGGTGTTGCGGGCGGCGCTCACCCCCCGGCGGCCAGCATGGCGCAGCACCCGGAGCTCTTGCCAGGCGGACAAAACCTCGAAGGCGCCGTCGGTCCCGCCGTCATCCACCACCACGATCTCAAAATCCCGGTAGGTTTGGGCCTGAACCGAGGCCAGGGCTTGCCGCACCAGGTCGGCCCGGTTGTAAGTGGGGATGATGACGCTGACCAGGGGTGCCATAAAGGCAAGCGTATCAAAAATGGTGCAAAATTAAAAGGTTCGGGTAGCGGTTGGCCGAGATCAGGCTCAGATCTGAACCAGTCGGCGTATGACGCTGACTATTCCAGGGAGGAAATGATGAGAGAGAAGCTGATTCGGGTCGCCGCCGCCCTGGCCCCGCGCCCCCGGACGATCCGCCCCGCTTGATTCCCGTGGGGTTAAGCCATGCCCAGGCTGCTGCCGGTTACTCCTCTTTGCCGAGATAGCTTACGGCATGACTCAAGTGTTTCTGGAAATTTTCCTGGTAGGCCCGGGTGAGGTCGGGCAGGTCATCCAGGATCAGGAGGTTCTCGGCGTTCTTGTTTTCCGCCGCCATGCTGAAATTAAAGGAGCCGGTAATCACCACCCGGTTGTCGATAATCATGATTTTATTGTGAGCGATGGCGTGCTGGTCATCGATAAACACGGGGATTCCCAGGTTCTTCAAAAAAGTGGCCGCGGAATACTTCTGGGTCCGGTTGGACTTGTCCAGCACGGCGCTGATTTTGACACCTCGCTGGTGGGCCCGAATTAAGGCCTGAGCGATGGGCTTGCTGGTGAAGGAGTAGGCCTGGAGGAGGATTTCGGTTTTAGCCTGGTTAATCTCGCTGAGGATGGCGTCGGTGCAGCCGCCGTTGGGGGAGAAGTAAACCCGGATGGACCCGGCCTGGGCCAGGGGGCAAATTGACCCGAGAATCAGGATACACCACAGGAGGACTACGGCTTTTTTCTTCATGGCAGGTCCTCATGGGCCTTTGGCCCACCCGCAAAGCCTGAAAAGGTGGTATTGGCTGGTGGCACAGGCTTTCCAGGCTGTGCAGGACTAACCTGCTGCTTTGACACAGGCTGGAAAGCCTGTGCCACCGATTTAAAGAACTTTAGACCAGGTCTCTAAGTTCGGGGTGAGGCTGCGGCCTTTAATTTTTCAACCGGTGGCGCCCCTATCGCACCTGCATCTGGGGGCGGGGGACATTAACCCCCGGGCGAGTCGGCAGGGATTTGCCTTCGGCGCCCTGTCCCGGCAGTGGCCGGGGAGGGCCGTCCCGCAGGGCCAGGATGCGATAGCCGGGCACGGCGAAATTGATGTTCTGGCCTCTCACCTGAAAGGTGACGATGCCGATGACCTGGCCAGCCATATTCACCACCGGGCCGCCGCTGGAGCCCGGAGAAATAGGGGCCGAGATTTGCAGGAATTCCCCCCGATTGCTGACGGTGCGAATCGCCGACACCAGCCCCTCGCTCACGGTCTGTTCCAGTCCCAGGGGGCTGCCCAGCACCACCACGCGCTCCCCCACTTCCGGCCGGGCGCCGCTCACCGGCAGGTAATGGGGGGCGCCCCCGGGGAGGTTCACTGCCAGCTTGACCAGGTCGGCCTTGTCGTCGGCCGCCACCATCTCCGTTAGGGGATAAATCTGCCCCTGGGGCAGCTTCACTTCGGCCCGGGCCACCCCTTTGATGACGTGCAGGTTGGTGATCAGGTGGCCTTCACGGTCAATGAAGACCCCGCTCCCCAAGCGGATGACCTTGCCGGCGGCATTAAACCCGATCACGGTTACCACCGCAGGCAGTAAGCGTTTAATCAGTTCGGGGAGACTTTCCTGGGCCCGGGCCACCCCCACCTGGAAGGCCGCTAGCGACAGGAGCAGAATTGCCGCCCCGGCTGTAATCCTCAACTTCACCATCAAACCCTTCTTATACCGATTTGTATTCAAATGGTGGCACAGGTTTTCAACCTGTGCAAGCGCAGGCTGAAGCCTGCGGCTACCCAAAATAACCTTATGATTGCGACTTGGTCTTAACAATAAATGGCGGCCGGCTCCATGACTATTGATCTTCCCTGCCTTTTTTGTTCATATCCGAGTTGTCGTCTTTTGGCAATCCATTTCCCCGTTCCCTCGGGGCCATGTTGCAGACCTCGGGAAAATGTTAAGATGCGGGCAGGGCCGGGTAAACCCGGCCCCCGTTCTCAGGCCATAGATTATCGCGATTGCCATAAATTCCTTAGCGTTTGAAGGTTCGCAAATCCCCCTAAAATTTCCTTGGTCAAAGGGGGACTTTAACAGCAATTCCTTGTAGTCCCCCCCCCCTTTTTTAAAGGGGGGCAGGGGGGATTATAAGGCTTCCCAGAACGGAAAAAACTTTTGCCAATTTCTATAAGCGCTTATCCTTGAATCGGCATGCGGATCATTGGCCATCTCGATATGGACGCCTTTTTTGCGGCCATTGAAGAACGGGACCACCCGGAACTCAGGGGGCGGCCTCTGGTAGTGGGGGCCG
>JAGVPN010000010.1 GCA_020052215.1 Syntrophobacterales bacterium | reverse complement strand
GGCTCTTTGGAATACCCCTGCCGGATGGCATTTTTTTGCCGCCGCCGCGACCCTTGGGGCGCATCTAGCGCCATCGTACCCGCGAGGAGACGGGGATTATGGATTTCCTGACAAACTTCAACCTGGCAGGAATGGAATTCCAGTATGCCCTGGGACTGCTGGGCCTATTCCTGGGGATGATTCTTTTAATTACCGGCATTAATTATAGCCTGGTGGAACCCATCCGCAAGCGACGCCTGATCAATCAGCGCCTGCGGGGGAATAAACGGGAACAAGAGGTTCGGGCTAAAATTTTCAAGGCCTTCCAGGAAACCAAGGAGAGCTGGGTCTTGAACCTGGCGGAGCGCTATTTTGGCTGGGGCAAGGAGGACAATCTCCAACGTCAATTGCTCCAGGCGGATATCTACCTGGCCCCGAACACCTTTATCTGTATCCCCATCCTCCTGTCCGGGTTGGGCTTTCTGATCGGGTGGCTGGTGGGAAGTTGGGTCTGGTCCATGGGTTTATCTTTCCTGCTGGGGGTGCTTCCCCTCATGTTCCTGCGGAGGAAGCGGAAGCGGAAGACCCTCAAGATCGAGCGCTACATGCCCGACGCCATGGAGTTGCTGGCCAGGTCTCTCAGGGCCGGCCACACCTTGCCGGGAACCTTGGACCTGGTGAGTCAGGAGATCCCCGGTCCGCTCGGGACCGAGATGCGAATCACCTTCGAAGAGCAGAAACTGGGCTTGAGCATGCCGCAGGCTTTCCGGCGCATGGGTGAACGGGTTGCCAGCCAGGATCTGCGCTATTTCGTCACCGCGGTAATAATCCAGTCGGAGACCGGGGGCAACCTATCGGAAATTTTAGAAAATATAGGGATCCTCATCCGCGACCGACTCCAGTTGAAGGGGAAGATCCAGGGCCTCACCGCCGAAGGACGTTTCTCGGCGTTGATCCTGAGCCTCCTACCTTTGGTCACCTTCCTGGGTCTTTATCTGATCAACCGGGAATATGTCTTGACCTTGTTCGGGGACCCTTTAGGGGTAAAATTATTAACGGGCGCGCTTATCAGTATCAGCTTCGGCGTCATTATCATGAAGAGAATGGTCACCATTAAGTTCTAAAGGAGGAGAGGATGACGGGACTTTTTTGGGTCATTGCTACGGCCTCTTTCGCCACAGTCGCTTTCCTCACTTACGGCGTCCTCAGTTACTTCAATAGCCGGAAGATGGTGCGGGACCGCTTCAAGAAGGTCTCCACCGATATGATGCCGTTAGTTTACCGGGGAGAAGACAATGGCTTTAAAAAACAATTTTTAAACTGGATATCGTCTCTGGGGCATTATGCCAAAGATGGCAAAGAGGATGATTCCAAGCTGCGCCAGTCCTTGATCCAGGCGGGGTTTCGCCATCCCAAGGGAACGGCCATCTATTTCGGTCTGCGGTTTTTGTTAGCTCTGCTGCTGCCGGTGCTTTACTTGTTGGCCAATGTGATGAACGGCGTTATGAACCGGGGGAATCTCCTGTTTTGTTTCCTGTTGGCCGGATCAGGATTTTATGTGGGTCCCTATTTGCTGAGATTTATCACCAGCCGTCGTCAGGATCGCATTGATAAAGCCCTCCCGGATGTTTTGGATCTGCTCATTGTCTGCATGGAATCAGGGTTGTCTCTGCAGGCCACCCTCAATCGCGTGTCGGATGAAGTTAAAGGCATTTCCATGGACCTTTATAAAGAATTACAGCTTACCAATGCCGAGTTGAAAACCGGGATCAGCCGCGAGGTGGCGCTCAAAAATTTGGGGGAGCGTACCGGGGTGCAGAATGTTAAAGCCCTGGTGGGACTGATGATCCAATCGGATAGGATGGGCGCCAGTATCGTCCAGGCTCTCCGCACCCATGCCGCTTATCTCCGGGTCCAGCGGTCCCAGCGGGCTGAAGAACAGGCCGGCAAACTGCCGGTAAAGATCTTGTTTCCCCTGCTCCTGTTCATTTTCCCCGCCATTTTTGTGGTGGTGCTGGGACCTGCCGCTGTCCAGATGACCAAATCCTCCTTTCTTGGCGGTCACTAAGCCGGGAGGAATTAGATGGAGACCAATATCGCCATTCTCAATGGCAAGGGGATTCACAACTTGGCCCACGACACCCGGTCGCGGCTCCATCTGGAAGGCTATAACGTGGTGGCCATCAATAATTTTCGTGATTTCGGGGTAGACCGAACAGTTATCTACTGCCGGCCCGAGGCGGAACGGGTGGCCACAACCCTGGATAAGAAATTTTTCCCCGGGGCGGAACTTGAATCGGCGCCCCGGCTGGCTGAAAGTATCGATGTCAAGGTGGTCCTGGGCCACGATCTGGGCTACCAACAACCGGCCGAAGCCTCGAAGGCGCATGGACTGCGGTTTTAAGGGCTTAGCGGGCCAGGGGCTGCCGGCCGGGCAAGCCCGATAAACCGGTTTCAGACTGAAATCGGCTAACCCTTGGCCCCGATTATGGTATAGTAGCGATGACAAAATTGTTTGACGTTGCTATTGATTGTTGTTAAACGTCATACTGTGGAGCTTGTTAACATCGACCTGGAGAATGCGCGGGAACCTGCTATGACGATTAGAATTCTCCTTGCCGATGAGTACCAGATGGTGCGTCAGGGACTTCGCGCTTTATTGGAGAAAGAAGCGGACCTGGAGGTGGTGGGAGAAGCCGACAGTGGGCCGGCGGTGATGCGGCAGGTGCAAGACCTGGCCCCGGATGTAGTTATCTTGGATCTGGCCCTGCCCGAGCTTCACGGCGTCGAGGCGATCCGCCAAATCCTGGCCGCCTCCCCCCACGTCAAAAT
>JAGVPN010000087.1 GCA_020052215.1 Syntrophobacterales bacterium | reverse complement strand
TGCCGAGCCGTAACTTCATGGTGAACAGGCAATTACCATGGATAGAACCTTGCATCTATCTAATACCGCCAGAACTTAGCCTGGCGCACCAAGAGGCTCGGTTGCCAAAAGTTTTTTCCGTTCTGGGAAGCCTTATAATCCCCCCTGCCCCCCTTTAGAAAAGGGGGGAACTACAAGGAATTGTTGTTAAAGTACCCCTTTGAAAAAGGGGGATTTAGGGGGATTGGGGGTTTCACGGTAAAGATATTGATCATCTAATTTTCCAAGCATGACCATAGGGCGCGATGCATCACGCCTCCGGCGGCGTTCCGAAATGCTCGGTATAGCGCCCCCAGAATTCCTGGACGGTAAGCCGGTGTTCCTGGGTGCCCTGCTGTTCCACGCAAAAACTGGCCAACACCGCGCCCAGGCGGGCGGCCTCGGGCCAGTTGAGCCCCAGGGCCAGACCCTTGAGGAGACCGGCCCGGTAGGCGTCCCCGGCCCCGGTGGGGTCCAGGACCTGGCTGGCCGGTACCGCCGGGACCTCATCCACGCCCCGTTCAGTCTGGATCAGGGATCCCTGCTCCCCCCGGGTGGTGATGAGATGGGGGGTGAGCTTCAGGATCCCGGGTACGTCCAGGCCGGTTTTCTGCCGGAACATCTCCAGTTCATAGTCGTTGACAATGAGGGCCAGGGCGCCGTGCGCCATCTCCTTAAGGTCGTCGCCGTCCCAGGCCGGGATGCTTTGCCCTGGGTCGAAGATGTACCGCACCCCCCGGAACTTGTACGCCCGGGAATAGATGCGCATGTCCTCCAGACTCCCCGGCGCCACGATGGCCAGGGTGGCCGCCGGGTCCAGGTCGTCAAAGCGGTAATCCGAGGTATGCTTCATGGCCCCGGGATTGAACCCGGTAATCTGGTTGTCCGCCAGATCCGTGGTGATGTACGCCCCGGCCGTGAACTCTGCGGGAATCTCCTTGATGCCTGTGAGGGGTAACCCCAAGCCCTCCAGCCACTCCCGGTAAGGGCCGAAATCCCGGCCCGCGGTGGCGACAATCACCGGCTTCTCCCCCAACAGGGCCAGATTGTAGGCGATGTTGCCCGCGGTGCCGCCGAACCGCTCGGTCAAGCCGTTGACCATGAAACAGACGTTGAGGATGTGAATCTTCTCCGGCAGGATGTGATCCACAAACCGCCCGGGGAAATCCATGATCCGGTCATAGGCCAATGACCCGGAAACAAAAATGCGCATGGGTGCCTCGTTGTAAAATGGTTTTTTGGGGGAGGACACGGGTCGTAGGGGCGGTTCGCGAACCGCCCCTACATCTCCCCAAAATACTCTTTCGCCTCCCCCACCGTGTACAAAGAGCCGGTGACGACGATGTGGTCCTCGGGTCCGGCCAGGGATTGGGCCTGTTGGACGGCCGCGGCCACCCGGGGGGTCTGGAGGATTTCCAGGCCGTAGGGTTGGGCCCGTCTGGCCAAATCCCGGGGGGTGGCGGCCCGGAAGTATTGCGGTTGGGTAAAGATGACCATCTGGGCCAGGGGGAGGAGCCGGGCCAAGATAGCGTCCACGTCCTTGTCGGCCATCACCCCCATCACCAGGATGAGGCGGCCGTGGTTGCAGGCCTGCTTCAGGTTCTGGGCCAGGGTCAGGGCGGCCGCGGGGTTGTGGGCCCCGTCCAGTAGGACCCGGAGGTCCTGGGTGACCTGCTCCAGGCGGCCCGGCCAGCGGGCCGTCACCAAGCCCTCCCGGATGGCTGCCTCGGGCACCGGGAAACCGTCCCGGCTGAGCAGTTCCACCACCGCCAGGACCACCGCGGCATTGCCATACTGGTGCCGGCCCTTGAGGTTGAGGGCCAGACCGGGGATGTGTTGCTCCAGGCCGAAATAATCGAAAGACCCCCGGGATTTGCCCCTGGTTTTAAAGTCTGTCCCGCCCTGGTAGAGGGGGGCGCCCGCTTCCCGGCAGCGGCTGCGGAACAACTGGAGCACCTGTTTTTGCCGGGCATAGGTGACCAGCGGCGCCCCGGGCTTGATGATCCCCGCTTTTTCTCCGGCGATGGCCAAAAGCCCCTCGCCCAGGTGTTCCTGGTGATCCCGGGAGATGTTGGTGATCACCGAAATCAACGGCTGGACGATGTTGGTGGCGTCCAGGCGGCCGCCCATGCCGGTCTCCAGGATAATGGGGGCGGCTCCCTCTTGGAGAAAGTAGAGAAAGGCCATGGCCGTGGCGAACTCAAAGAAAGTGGGGGGTTCAGCAATGTCCACCGCGGCCCGCACCTCGTTGATCAAGGCCAGCAAGCGGTGGGCCGACACCTCCTCATCGCCTAAGCGGAAGCGCTCCCTAAAACTCACCAGGTGAGGCGAGGTGAACATACCCACGGGATAGCCGGCCCGGCTCAAAATGGCGCTGAGCATGGCCGCCACCGACCCTTTGCCGTTGGTGCCGGCAATGTGGAGGTAACGGCCCTTTCGGTAGTCCAGCCCCAGCCGGTCCAGCAGGCTGAGGGTGGAGGACAGGCCGAACTTGATCCCGAACTTCTGTAAATCAAAGACCCAGGCCGTAGCCTGGGCCAGATCGGCAAAGGCCGTCATGCCGGTTCCCCTCAATATTCTTTGTATTCGTGGCTCATCACCGTCTGCCCATCAGGTTTGAAGCGAATGAGCAGGGTGCTCTTCAGGATCTTGCCTTCGGTCTTTACAACTGGCTTCTTGATCTGTTTTTTGTCATCAATCAGGAAGAGCTGATCGGACTGCGGGTTGATCTGGCGGTTCTCCGGTCTATACGGCATGGCCGGCGCATCCTTGAAGCTTTTGTAGGTATAGAGGAGGCCCTCCGGGGCGCGGTTGATTTCCTGGGGGTCGCCAAACAGCAGGAGGATTTCATTCTTCGTGGTCTTGCCGTCCTGGATGCGCTCCACGTGGCGGCGGTCGATGCTCTCGCCGCTGATGACTTTCCAGGCGCCCAGGAGCCCCGGCAGCAGCAGGATCATGAGAGCTGCGGCGATCCGGCGCCACCGCCGGCGGGCCGAGGACCGGCCCTCTTCCGGTTGAAGTTCTCGACTCATCTTTGACTGATACATAAATCATCCACCTCCATTAATCGCCCGCGGTTTAGTGCGACCCTTCATAATGAATATGACCTTTAAATCCACGTTCTTTCTTCCCCCCTTTTCTAAAGGGGGGCCAGGGGGGATTAAATAAGTGCCTAATAATCCCCCTCAATTCCCCTTTAAAAAAGGGGAACTTAATACAGTCAGCCTGCCCAGCCCTTAACTGAGCAGCACCGCAATAATCCCACTGAGAAAGATGGCATCAAAGGTGCCGGCGCCGCCGATGGAGGCCACCGGCGCCCCCAACTGCCGGATCGGCCCCAGGTTCAGGAGATCGGCCCCGATCAAGATGCCCATGGTGCTGGCGATATAGGCACAGGGAGCCCGGAGTTCCGGGGTGCACAAGAGATAAGCTCCCAGGGCCGCCACCAGCGGAGGCGCCAGGCCCGGCACGCCGATGCCCATACCGCGCACCGGGCGGGCCAGCCGGTTCACCACCACGGTCACCACTGCCAACAGGATGGGCAGGCTGACGCCAAAATTGATTTGGGAGATGAGATACCCGGACAGGGCCACCGGGATCAAGGCCCCACCCACATTTACCGCCAGAATGGTCGCCTGGGCCCGCTCCATTCGGGGCACCCGGAAGCGCATGCCGAAATAGGAAACC
>JAGVPN010000333.1 GCA_020052215.1 Syntrophobacterales bacterium | reverse complement strand
TTTTGCAGGCCCTGCTCATGGCCGCCGACGGCGACATGGACCGGGCTATGGGTCTGGCTGAGGGCGTGGATTATGACGTGGGCTACGTCCAGAAATACAACAGCGAACTCCACCGCCTGGAACCGAATTCCTTCGGGACCCTGTACTTCGTCCGCCTCCGGAGCGAGGCTGATGGTTAGTGATTTTGACCTTTGCGCCCCAGCCTGAAACCAGGCAAGGGTGGAAGTGAAAAGCTGTTATGACCGTTACAAAAAAAGGGAGCCGGGTTCAAGCCGACGCCCCTTGAAGAGCCTTTTAAAAGATGACTTATTGACGTCGGCGCCGCCAACCCCAGACACCCAGGCCCACCAGGCCGGGCATCAGGAGAGTCAACGACCCGGGAATCGGCACCGCCCCCACCTCTAAAGTGCCGGAGGCGGTGCTGCCCGATTGACCGGTCGCAAACACCGGGGTCGGGTTGTTGTAGCCATTCGCCGCCCAATAAGTCATGAACGGTAACAAATTTATTCCTGATGGCACATCTGCGCTCATTAACCCGAAAATATTAAGGTTTTCGCCTTCTCTAAAAATGCCGGTTACGACATAGGTATTGGTGTCGTTGACTAGGCCTGCCAGCACATAGTCGTCTCCATTAAACGTTTGCTCCTGCGCAACGGCCTGGTAGGCGGCGGTGTAACCGAGGGTTTGGGTAAGGCCCTCATACCCGAATTTTATGTCATTCCAGGTCCAGCTCAGCGCATAGGCATTTCCCGCGGCCAACGGCGGTGCATAAGGCGATGGCGTGGCATCGGTGTTGAAGTACCAGAACATCGCAAAGTTATAATTACCGGAGGGAAGCGGGTTGGTACCTAGATAACCTATGATATAATTAGCGAGCTGATTATCTGCGTCCCCATAAGGATTATAGAATAATACTCCCGACACAGATTGGTAGCTCGAATCAGGTTTCATCAGGGTTAAATCATACGTGGCGCCGGCAGCCGGGGAAATAACGACGGCAGCCGCCAGGGCCATCAGCATGACACTGACGGACAGAAGCCTTTTCATAACCAACCTCCTTTTCTATTCTGGAATTTCGGCAAAAAATACTGGATAGGAGGCCCATCCCTGGCCAAAAAGTTTCTCTCACATTTGTTATGCTACAGAATTACTATGATTGTCAAGATTTTTAATAAATTTATTTTACATTGTTATTAAATTTAAAATATTTTACAATCAATAGATCTCCGAGCGAACTCTATTTTGCGGCCGTCTGCAGCCAACCGATTAAATCTCAAGTTATTAAAGGTAGGCCTTTTTCGCCCCTGATGGCGGCCACGGGCCCTATGTGGTCGGCTCATCAGGCGCCTTCGGTCTGACAATCCCAGGCGAAACTATGGACTCAAGGGCGAGAAAATAATTGACATCGCCACCTGACCGAATTATATAATCCTTAGAGTTATGTCAGGCGCGAGCCACCCAGACTCAAGTGGGCGGCTTTTTTATTTTGGGGGGCGGCTTATGCGCCTGGTGATGATCGACAACTACGACTCCTTCACCTATAACCTGGTGCAGCTCTTCTCTGAGTTCGACCTTAAAATCCTGGTCTTTCGCCACGATGAGATCGATCTTGCGGGCATCGCGGCGCTTAAGCCCCACTGGCTCTGCATCTCCCCAGGCCCCAAGGCCCCGGCCCAGGCGGGCATCAGCAAAATGGTCATCGCCCATTTTTATCGACTTATTCCCATTCTGGGGGTGTGCCTGGGACACCAGGCCCTGAACGAAGTCTTCGGCGGCGTCACCGTCAAGGCCCCCATCCCGGTGCACGGCAAGCGCCACCAGGTTTTTCATCAGGGCCGGGGCCTCTTTAAAGAACTGCCGTCGCCTTTCGGGGCCGCCCGCTATCACTCCCTGATGGCGGCCCCCAACTCCCCGGAACTGGAAGTCACCGCCTGGACCGCGGACGGCGTGGTCATGGGCCTCCAACATCGCCACTTCCCCCTCCACGGGGTCCAGTTTCACCCGGAATCCTTTCTGACCGACCACGGCCACGCCCTGGCGGCGAATTTTTTGGAGGAACGGATTACTTGAAAAAGGGGTAACATGTAGCCGCAAGCTTTAGCTTGCGCAGGCTAAAGCCTGCGGCTACAGTAGAAAATTCCCCAAAACATTCATGACCTAAGGATGCCATATGGTCGGCCGCGTGGTAGATATTACAATCAAGCCGTACGAGCCGCCGCCGGGGGTTGGCGACCTGGCGGAGCTCTTCACCGCCGTGCGCCAGCGCCCCTACGCCATGTTGTTGTTGAGTGGCGGCGACCTGGACTGCGCCGGGTATTCCCTCATGGGCTGGGCCCCGTTCCTGGTGATCCGGGCCAAGGGGCGCCGGGTGGAGGTGCAGCAGGACGGCGATACCCGGGTCTATGAGGCTGACCCCTTCGCAGTGCTGGAGGACCTCCTGGGCGCCCTGGAGTTGCCGGGAGATTCCCCGCTCACGCCCATGGCCGCCGGTGGGCTGGGGTTTTTAGCCTACGACCTGAAAAATCACCTGGAGCGTCTGCCCACCACCGCGGTGGATGATTTGCACCTGCCCGAAATGGTGTTCGCCTTCCCCCGGCGCCTAATGATCCACGACCGTCGGGGCGGGTGTTTCTGGCAGGCGGGCGTCACTTACCAGGATGCCGGGGGGCGGGTCGTTGCCCCGGAGGATGGCGAGCTGTGGCCCCCGGCGACTCCCCTGGGCGCTTACCGGGTGGGGTCCCCCCAGAGCAACTTTTCCCGGGAGGCGTATCTGAAGGCCCTGACCCGCATCCGGGAGTACATCAGCAATGGTGACGTCTACCAGGTCAACCTGACCCAGCGCTTTTCATTTCCTTTGTCCGGAGAGCCGTACCACCTGATGCAGCGGCTCTTCCAGCTCAACCCCGCGCCCTTTTACGCCTATTTGCACTGTGATGATTTTCAGGTGCTCTCCACCTCCATGGAGCGATTCCTGTATCAACGGGGCGATTATCTCGAAACCCGCCCCATCAAGGGCACCCGGCCCCGGGGGGCCACCCCGGCGGCGGATGCCATCCTGCGGCAGGAATTGGCCCAGAGCCCCAAGGACGACGCCGAGCTCTCCATGATCGTGGACCTCCTGAGGAACGACCTGGGCAAGGTCTGCCGGCCCCGGACGGTTAAGGTCAAGGAGCACAAACGGCTGGAGGCCTACCAGAACGTCTACCACCTGGTGTCGGTAGTTACGGGGCAACTCAACCCCGGCTGCAGTGCGGTGGATATCCTGCGGGCCACCTTTCCCGGGGGCTCCATCACCGGGTGTCCCAAGATCCGGGCCATGGAGATCATCGACGAACTGGAGCCCCATGTGCGCCACGTCTACTGCGGGGCCATCGGCTACCTGGGGCTGCACCGCAACCTGGACTTAAACGTGGCCATCCGCACCGCCATCATCTCCCAAGGCCGGGGCTATTTCGCGGTGGGGGGCGGGGTGGTCTATGACTCCCGGGAAGAGGACGAATACGAGGAAACCCTGCACAAAGCCAGCACTTTATTTCGCCTCATTGCCGGGGATTTATAGATTGGGGGGAAGAGGGAAAAAGGCGAAGAGGCGAAAAGGTTGCTTTATACCAAGTTGCCGTCAAACAAGTAATAATCCGAATTGTAGGGGCGGTTCGCGAACCGCCCCTACGGTGGTTGCGACCATAAAGCCAGAATTACCT
>JAGVPN010000405.1 GCA_020052215.1 Syntrophobacterales bacterium | reverse complement strand
GGGGCGGATCTGGCGCAAGCCCCCGCGATCAGTGGCGGCAGAGGGACCAAAGAGATGAATAGGAAGTCAGGCGACCAGCCTCTGGATGCCCTGGAACGGCGATTTCAGGCGCTCCGGGACCAGGTCGGGGCCTTGGAGGCCTGCCGGCCCGAGTTGGAGACCGCTCTCCAGGAGCTTTCCCAGGCCATCGCGACGCTGCGGGCGGACCGGGAGCCAGAGGCGCGCCCGCCCACCGCAATCCCGAACTGCGAAACCATTCTTAAGCACGTCTTCAACGCTGTTCCCGACCTGCTCACCATCCATGACCGGGACTTCAACACCATCCTGAGCAACTGGCACGGGTACGAGTCGGTGCCGGAGGCGGAGCGCCAAGGACAGCCCAAGTGTTATCGGGCTTACCATCACCGGGACCGCCCCTGCGACGACTGTCATGCCCTGGAGGTCTTGGCCACGGGCCAACCAGTAAGGTTGGAAAAAGTCAATCCTGTGGACGGCCGGATCCGGGAAGTTTCAGCCTACCCCATCCGGGATGAATCCGGCCGGGTGGTCCTGGTAGTGGAGCACGTGCGGGACATCACCGAGCGCCACCTGGCGGAGCAGTCCCTGAAAGACAGCGAAGCCAGATTCCGGACCCTGATCGAAGACAGTCCGGAATCGCTGTTCCTGACCGATGTCCAGGGGACCATCCTGGCCGCTAGCCGGGTGGCAGCCAGAAGGCTGGGGAAAAATTTAGACGAGATCATCGGGGCCTTCTTGTTTGACCCATTACCCCCGGAGGTGACCACCCAGCGCCGGGCGCGATTTGAGCAAGTCATCGCCACCGGCCGCCCCGTCCGCTTTGAAGACGTTAGGGGCAGCGTGCATTTCGATAATCACATCAATCCCATTCTGGATGCCGGCGGGAAGGTGTCCAGGCTGTCAATTTTGGGTATAAACATTACGGACAGAAAAAACGCCGAGCAGGCCCTGAAAGAGCGCGAAGCGCTCTTCCGGGCCATCTTTGCCACCGCCCAGGATTCCATCTTCATCAAGGACCGGTCTTTCAGGTACACCCAGGTCAATCCCGCCATGGAGCGTCTCTATGGTCTGTCCGCCGTGGACCTCACCGGCAAGACCGACCTGGATTTAGTCGGGGCGGCAGACACGGAGCATATCCGGAAGCAAGACCGGCGGGTGCTTAACGGCGAGGTGGTGAAAGGGGTCCATACCATCCCGGTGCAGGGCGTGCCCATTACGTTTCATTATATCAAGGCTCCTTTGCACGACGAGGCCGGGGAGATTGTGGGAATTTGCGGCATCGCCCGGGACATCACCGATCTGAGGCAGGCGGAGGCGGCCCTGGAGGAGAGCGAAGAACGCTTCCGGATGCTTTTTGATCATGTCCCGGATGCCTATATCCTCGCGGACATGCAGGGTGAGATCATCGATTGCAATCAGGCGACGGAAGAGTTGGCCGGGTATGGCCGGGAAGAGTTGGTGGGCAATAATTTCGCCTGCCTGCCCTGGCTGGATTTCCGGCAACAAGTCAGGTTGGCGGACCTTCTGGCCCAAACCGCCCGGGGGGGAGTTATGGGGCCGGTGGACTTCACCCTGACCCACAAGGACGGGGGCGAAGTTATCGCCGAAGGCATGAGCCTGCCGTTATCTATCCAGGGACAGAATTTGGTGCTGACCATCGTCCGGGATATCACGGCCCGGAAGCAGGCGGAGGAGGCCCTGGCGGCCCATTTGCAATTTCTGGAACTCCTCCTGGATACCATCCCCAACCCGATTTTTTTCAAGGATGCCCAGGGCGCTTACCTGGGATGCAATAAGGCCTTTGAAGTCTATTTAGGGGTCACCCGGGAGGAGATCGTCGGCAAGAGCGTGTACGACCTCTCCCACAAGGAGCTGGCCGACGAATACCACCGGATGGATTTGGAAGCGTTTCAGACCACGGGGACCCAGGTCTATGAGTCCCGGGTCCAGGTCGCGGACGGCACCTGGCACCACGTGGTGTTTCATAAGGCCACCTTCCCCGACCCCACCGGCGGTGTGGGCGGCTTGGTGGGCATCATCACGGACATCACCGCCCGGAAGCAGGCGGAGGAGGCCCTGTGGGAAAGTGAAGCCCGTTTTCGGGCTATCTTCGAAAACGCGCCGGTGGGGATCAGCATGACTGACCTTAGTGGCCGGCTGCTGCAAACCAATCGGGTCCTGCAAGCGCTCCTGGGTTATACGGCCGAGGAACTCAGGGGCAGGGAAAGTCCGGAGATCATCCATCCCGAGGATCGGCCGGAGAATGCGCGTTTGGGCATGGAACTTTTGGCGGGTAATCATCGGCACTATTCCATGGACAATCGCCTTCTCCGGAAAGATGGCGAAATCATCTGGGGCCAGGTTACGGTGACGTTACTGCGGGATGCCCGAGGGGACCCCGAATATTTTGTCGGTACGGTCATCGATATTACCGCCCAGAAGCAGTCCGAAACGGAACTGCGGCAATCCGAACAAAGGTTCAGGCTCATGGCCGAGACCATCCAGGACGTTTTCTGGATCGCCACCCCGCGCATCGGTAAAACGGTGTATGTGAGTCCGGGGTTCGAGTACATCTGGGGCCGGACTCGCGAGGCATTGTATCGCAATCCAAAGTTATTTTTGGAGACCGTGCATCCGGAGGATCGGGAGCGAGTCAAGACTGAAATTATCGCGGCCAGGGAGCGAAGTATCCCCTGGAGCCACGAATACCGGATTATCAGGCCGGACGGTACGGCGCGGTGGATTCTGAACCGGGGGTTCCCGGTCCGGGACGACCAGGGCCGGGTCATTCTGTTTACCGGGGTGGCTACGGATATCACCGAGCACAAGGCCCTGGAGGAGCAGCTTCTCCAGGCCCAGAAGATGGAGGCGGTGGGCCGGCTGGCCGGGGGGGTGGCCCACGATTTCAACAATCTCCTGATGGCCATCACGGGCTACGGCGAACTTATGCGGGCCAAGGTCCTCAAGGATGATCCGCTTTACGGCTACCTGGAAAACATTCTGAAGGCCGGCGAACGGGCCGCGTCCCTGACCCGTCAGTTGCTGACTTTTAGCCGGCGGCAGATCATCCACCCCAAGATGATCGATCTCAACCGGGTGATCCTGGACCTGGAACCCATGCTGCGGCGGCTCATCGGCGAGGACCTCCACCTGGAAGTGGTCACTGACCGGAGACTGGGGACCGTGAGGGCGGACCCCAGCCAGGTGGACCAGATCGTCATGAACCTGGTGCTGAACGCCCGGGATGCCATGCCCACAGGCGGCGGGCTCACCCTGAAAACTGCGGCGGTGGAGTTGAAGAAAGAACGTCACACCAGGTTTGGGCTGGCGCCGCCGGGAGCTTACGTGATGCTGGTGGTGGAAGATACCGGGGTCGGCATGGATGAGGTCACCCAGGCCCATATCTTCGAGCCCTTCTTTACCACCAAGGGACCGGGCAAGGGCACCGGCCTGGGACTGTCCACCGTGTATGGGATCGTCAAGCAAAGTGGCGGTTACCTAGACCTGGAGAGCTCGCCCGGGGCCGGCAGCGCCTTCACCATCTATTTGCCCCGCCTGGAGGCGATCGTGGATCCGCCCAGGGTCAAGATCGCCATCACCGAGAGCCTCCGGGGAGAGGAGACGATTCTGCTGGTGGAAGACGAGGACATGCTTCGGGGCTTGCTGGCCAAGTTTTTGCGGCTCTATGACTACACGGTACTGGAGGCCCGCCACGGCGGCGAGGCCCTGTTGGCCTGTGAACGGCACCCGGGACCGATCCACCTGATGGTGACCGACGTGGTGATGCCCCAGATGAGCGGCCGGGAACTGGCCGATCGCCTCACCCCCCTACGCCCGGAAATGAAAGTTCTCTACATGTCGGGCTACACCGAGGACGCTCTGGTCCAACACGGCGTGGCGGATTTATCGGTGGCTTTCCTCCAGAAGCCCTTCAGGCCGATTGAACTGGCGCGCCGGGTGCATGCCCTTCTTCACCCTTCGGTGAGTCACTAGCGGTTTCCGTCGGCCGGTCAAGGTTTTTTATAAGCGTTCAGCGTTCAGCAGTCAGCTATCAGCAAAAACAAGGACTTATCAAATCGGGTTGATAACGATTAATTTACTGGAATAGTACGATCAATTGTTATGATTAATAAAGCTGACCGCTGAAAGCTTAAGGTTTTTTATTGACAATCGGGGCCGATGACTTCTCAATTGAAATAGCGGGTTAGAAAATCAGGCCGCCGCAACGGATCTCAGGGTTTGGACAGTCGCGCCTGGGACTTCCACTTCGCCCATCAATGGTGCAAAGTCTGGCAGGGCGGGCCGCTGCGCCCGCCGCCTTTGGTGGCACAGGCTTCCAGCCTGTGCGCCGCACCGGCAAGATGCCGGTGCTATCAAGCCGTGTAGACACTGCGCACCTTTATCATGCACAGGCGAGACGCCTGTGCCACCAAATTCTCAATAACTTTTCAAGGCAATCGCTTATGAGCCCTTGGCTCACCCATAAATTATGAAAAGTTCTCGGGGGAGCGATCTAAACCTTGAACCTTGAACTTTTCGAAGCAGACCTGAAAGAGATGGGCAGCCATGGTAGACAAGCGGGTATTTAGCAAGGTTTTGGTGGCCAACCGCGGCGAGATCGCGGTGCGGATCATGCGGTCGGCCCAGGAATTGGGCCTCAAGGTGGTGGCCATCTACGAGGAGACCGACAAGGACGCCTTCCATATCATGCGGGCCGATGAAGCGGTCTGCATCGGGGCCGGCCCCCGGAAGGACTACCTCAATATCGACAAAATCATTCTCGCCGCCCAACAGACCGGAGCCCAAGCCATTCATCCCGGCTACGGCTTTTTGGCGGAAAACCCCGATTTCCCCGAAGCCTGCACCAGTGCAGGCCTGGTGTTTATCGGGCCGCCCCCGGAGGTCATCAGGAACCTGGGCAGCAAGGTCATCGCCCGGCAAATCGCCCAGGCCACCGGGGTCCGCGTCATTCCGGCCACCGGGATGCTGGCCCCGGGAGCCCCGGGAGAAGAGGCGGCCCTGAAGTTCGCCGCGACCCACGGCTACCCCATCATGATCAAGGCGGTATCGGGCGGCGGCGGACGGGGGATCCGCCAGGTGGAGGATCGGGACGGTTTGCTGGCCGGGCTCCAGCGCTCGCGCTCCGAGGCCCTCATGTCCTTCGGGGACGACAACATCTACCTGGAAAAATGCGTGCACCGGCCCCGGCACGTGGAAGTCCAGATCCTGGCCGATTCCTATGGCAACGTGGTCCACCTGGGGACCAGGAACTGCTCCATTCAACGCCGCCACCAGAAGCTCATCGAGATCGCCCCGGCCGGCCTGGACCCGGCCTTGACTGCGGAGATCTGCGACGCGGCCGTGCGGGTCGTCCGGGCCGCCAAGTATCTCAGCGCCGGCACCGTGGAATTTCTGGTGGAATCCGACGGCGCCTATTACTTCCTCGAAGTCAATACCCGCTTGCAGGTGGAGCATACCGTCACCGAGGTGGTGACCGGCATCGACATCGTCCGGGAGCAGCTTTTAATCGCCATGGGCGAACCCATCAGCTTTTCCCAGGAGCAGGTCCAAGAACGCGGCTTTGCCATCGAGCTCCGGATCAACGCCGAAGACCCCAAAAATGACTTTCTGGCCAGCCCCGGGGTGGTGCAGGTTTACCGGTCCTCTGCCGGCCACGGCGTCCGGCTCGACGGGGCCATCTATCAGGGGTACAAAATCACCCCTTATTACGATTCCATGATCGTCAAACTCACTGTGTACGGCTTCACCTGGCGGGAGGCGGTGGACCGGATGGCCCGGGCCCTCAACGGGTTTCTCATCATCGGGGTGAAGACCACCAT
>JAGVPN010000033.1 GCA_020052215.1 Syntrophobacterales bacterium | reverse complement strand
GCTTGGCACCAGCTTCGGGGCTTCGACGCCGGGGGAAGTTGAGCTGGCCCGGGTTCTCTGTGCCGCGGTGCCCGCGCTTGACATGGTGCGCCTGGTCAACTCCGGCACGGAAGCGACTATGAGCGCCCTGCGGCTGGCCCGGGGCGCCACGGGCCGCGCCCGGCTAATCAAGTTCGACGGCTGTTATCACGGCCATGCCGACTCCTTCCTGGTGGCTGCGGGCAGCGGGGTCCTCACCCAGGCCATTCCCGGCAGTCCCGGGGTGCCCCCGGAGATTGCGGGTTTGACCGTCTCGCTGCCCTACAACGATTTGGAGGCGGTGCGCCAGGCGGCGGGGCGGTATCAGGGAGAGATCGCGGCCATTATCGTGGAGCCGGTGGCGGGCAACATGGGGGTGGTGCCGGCCCGGCCCGGGTTTTTGGAGGGCTTGCGGCAGATCTGCGACGCGGCCGGCATCCTGCTGATCTTTGACGAGGTGATCACCGGCTTTAGGGTGGCCCGGGGCGGGGCCCAGGAGTTGTACGGCGTTAAGCCCGATCTCACCTGCCTGGGCAAGATCATCGGCGGCGGCCTGCCGGTGGGGGCTTACGGCGGCCGGCGGGACTTAATGACCCAGATGGCCCCCAGCGGCCCCATCTACCAGGCGGGGACCCTGTCGGGGAACCCGGTGGCGGTGGCCGCGGGCCTGGCGACCCTGACGGCGCTGAACCAACCCGGAACCTATGAGGACCTGGAAGAGAAGGGGGCCTGGCTGGCCCGGGAACTGGCGAAGGCTTCAGCCCGCCAGGGGGTGGACCTGACGATCAACCGGGTTGGGTCCATGCTCACCCTGTTTTTTACCGGCGGTCCGGTGAACACCCTTGAAGAGGCCAAGAAATCCGACTTGACGCAGTTCCGGAAATTTTTCCAGGGGATGCTGGAGGCGGGGATTTATTTGCCGCCGTCGCAATTCGAGGCCCTGTTCATCTCCCGGGCCCACACCCCGGAGGACCTGGAGTTTACCGTGGCGGCGGCCGAGCGGGTCTGGACGCGGTGGCGGTAACCAGTAATACCAACTTGCCGTCAAACAAGTAATAATCCGAAATGTAGGGGCGGTGCGCGAACCGCCCCTACCGGGGTTGCGATCATAAAGGCAGAATTACCTTTATGACGGCAACTTGGTATAAGGCAACAACGGACGGCAACTATCTGCCGGGCTCGACTTTCCTCGTTTTCCCCTGACAATTCTCTTGCAGTTTTATATGAAAGTGTAGGGCAGGCGCCCTCGCCTGCCCAGGGACAGCCGGAGGCGGCTGTCCTACATTTCACCGCCGAGGGCGACGGTGCTACATTTTCATGCTTCGTTGTGTCCGTGAGGAAATGCTCTTTTTTTTATGAGAGGCGGTTGGCGCCCTGCTCCTGCCGGGGGGCCGGCGTGCCGGAAGGCGCCGCCGATTCTTTCGGCACGAACCCGCCCGCGCCCAATCCTTTCCCCAAGGGCATGGGGTGAAACACCCCACAAAGTGGGAATAATGACCCGGAGCGCCGAATTATCCCCTGTCTTAACGGGGAGCGAAAAGCTTGTGAAAGATTTCATAATGTCAATGATTTTAGTTATTTTCATTGACTCTATAATTTATTCATGCCTATTATAGCTTTGGCAGGCACCTTGCAGTCTTTACCACGATATAAAATTTTTCCCGGCAAGGAGGTGGGGGGCGAGGATCAGGGAAACGGCATCGGCAATCATCAACTACATTACCCGCAAGTTTTATTCCATTTTTTATCTTTAAGGAGGAATCTCATGGCAGATACAGTTCCAGGAAAAGCATGGAAAGTAGTATTTTGCGGCACCGCGGTCAACCTCTGTTTGGGCATCCTGTACGCCTGGAGCGTTTGGACCAAGGCTTTGATTGACGTCAAAAAAGCGGGCCAGCTGATTACCGAGGGTCCGGCGATGGGTTGGACGTACCTGACCAATGCGGAAGCTGCCACGCCGTTTTCATTGTGCGTCATTATCTTTGCCTTATTGATGATCCCCGGCGGCCGCATTCAGGATAAGGCGGGCCCCAAGGTGGGGGCCATCACCGGCGGTCTCTTCCTGGCGGTGGGCTGTATCATCGCCGGTATGATGAAAAGCTACGCCGGTCTGGTAATCGGGTTTGGGATCTTCGGCGGCATCGGCATGGGGATCGGTTATGCCGCGCCTACGCCGGCGGCTCTGAGCTGGTTCGGCCCGCATAAGCGCGGTCTCATCGCCGGTCTGGTCGTGGGTGGCTACGGCGGCGCGGCCCTGTACATCGGTCCTCTGGCTTCCTGGCTGATCACCAACTATGGCGTGACCGCGAGCTGGATTTACCTGGGCGTCTTCTTCGCGGCGGTGGTCATCATCGCCGGCTCCCAGCTGGCCAAAGCGCCTCCGGGCTATGTGGCCCCGGCGGCCCCGGTGAAGGCGGGCGCGGCCCCGGCCAAGGCGGCGGGCACTATCATCGACTGGGCCCCGTCGGAAATCTTCAAGACCTGGCAGTTCTTCGCCCTGGTCATCATGTTCATCGGCACCACCCAGTCGGGGTTGTTGGTCATCGCCAACGCCGCCCCCATTCTGGCCACTGCCGCCAAGGGCAGCCCCTTCCTCATGGCCAACACCTGGATCCTGGTATCTTGGGGCGGTCTGATCAACGCCCTGGGCCGGGTGGGCACCGGTATGTATTCGGATAAGATCGGCCGGGACAACGCCTACACCATCAACTGCCTGGTATCGGCGGGGGCGCTGTTCCTGTTGTCCACCATTATTGCCAGCGGCAACATCTTCATGCTGTTCCTGGCCGTGGGCATCGCCTACTGGCAGTACGGCGGCGGTCTGGCCCTGATGCCCGC
>JAGVPN010000182.1 GCA_020052215.1 Syntrophobacterales bacterium | reverse complement strand
TCACTGCGTGTCTTAATGCTCAAACCGTTACCTTTTCGGAGCTAAGGCAATAAGCGGATTACTTTTTTACCGAAAGCGCAACCATGGTTTCCACCAGACAAGTTGACGACAGGAAGATGAACCCTCTCAGGTTGTTAAACTAAGAATGAGAGGTCCCCAAAACCATTTTTCGACTGCGGGGCCAAGGCGGCCGTATAATCACGGGTAATAGACTTTTCTATGGCGTCCTGCTGATTGCCCTGATCTTATTCGGGGTCGAGATGGCTAGGCGGGCCCAATGGCTCCAAGGGCCGGAAGAGGTGTATTATGATCTCTGGCATCAAGCGGCCGGCCTCAGGTATCAGCCCCAACATGTGGCCATCGTGGCCATCGACGATGCGACGCGCCGGGATCACCGGGACGAACCCCTAGTCTTCTGGAGCCCCCATTTTGCCAGGGCTATCCAGGTGCTGCGCCAGGCCGGGGCCAGGGTCATCGGGCTGGATTACCTCTTTGCCGTCAGCCCGGAAGCCTGGCTCCGGAAGCTCAATCTGCCCGAAAGTGAAAAAAGCCGCACCTACGATCTGCCGTTTCGGGAGCAACTGGCCTCCGGCCAAGTGGTGCTGGCCGCCAGCCTGGTGAGCGATGTCCCGGGCCAGCAGGAAATCCAGATGCCTCTTCCCGATTACTGGGGTTCCTTGCCCGGAGGGCAGGAGGATGTGGCGCTGGTTAACTTATATAACGACCCGGATGGGGTGATCCGCCGGTATGTTCCGGTGGCGCCTCTGGAAAAAGGCGAGGGCTGGGTTACCTTTGCGCAGCTCCTGGCCGAACGGGCAGGGGCCAAAGCAGGTGGGGCCGACCAACCCCTGATCCGGCTCATCGGCTTTACCGGCCCGCCGGACACCGTCCCCCGGGTTTCCTTCCAGCGTCTGCTCCAGGAGGGCGCGGCCCAGGATCCGAAGATCCAGGCCTTGAAGGGCAAGGTCGTCATTATCGCCTCGGAACCGAAGCAATCCCTGGATGCCTACATGACCCCTTATGCCCGGAACCTTTGGCGCTTTAAGGCAAGGATGATGAGCGGGGCTGAGATCCACGCCAACATCGTGGAAACCCTGCTCACGGGCCGGTTTCCCCGCCCGGCGCCCGCCTGGCTCAGGATGCTGTTCCTGGCCGCGGTGCTGGCCCTGGGAACGATGTGCTTTTTCAGGCTCTCCCCCGGCCGGGGGTTGGCGGTCCTGCTCGGTCTGGGGCTGCTCTTAAGCGGCCTGGCCTATCTGCTGTTTCTCTCTGACTGGCTCATTCCGGTGGCCTACCCCCAGGCCGGGCTCACCCTGTGCTACCTGGGGGTGCTGGGAACCAGGCTGGTGGGGGAAGAGCGCGAGCGGGCGCGGCTCCGGCAAATATTCGGGCGATACGTGTCCGATGAAGTCGTGGACAAGCTGGTCGCTTCGGGCAAACCGCCGGACCTGGGAGGGGAAGCGCTGCCGGTGACCGTTCTGTTTGCCGATATTCGAGATTTCACTACCTTATCTGAACGTCTCCGCCCCCACGAAGTGGTGGAGATGCTCAATGCCTATTTCAGCCGGGCTTGCGAGCCCATTCTGGCGGAGGGCGGCTCCGTGGACAAGTTCATCGGGGATGCGATCATGGCGGTGTTTGGGTCCCCGGCGCCGCACCCGGACCATAGTCGGCGGGCGTTGAGAGCCGCGGTGGCGATGGCGGCCCTGGCCCAAGATTTCGACGCCTGGATGGCGGCCCGCTTTGCAAATCGCGGGCTTCCGTCTTTCCGCATCGGCATCGGACTCCATACCGGTGAAGCCGTGGTGGGCAATATCGGCTCCCCCAAGCGGCTGGAATTCACCTCCATCGGAGACACGGTGAACACAGCCTCCCGCCTGGAAGGTCTCACCAAGCAACTGGGGTGGACCATCGTGGCCAGCCGGGAAACGGTGATTGCGGCGGGGGCGGGGGTGGTGATCGGTGCCCGGGAAGAACTCCGGGTCAAGGGTAGGGAGGAGCCGGTGGAGGTCGTGGAAGTGGTGGGCCTGGCACCGTCATGAAGGGGGGTGGGGGCGGTCTCATCTCATCGTAGGCCATATTGCGGCAATAGTGCCGATAGCCGTAAGCATTACCCGTCTCTTGGGTAATCTTGAAAGGGAGCGACCCGTGATGCGAGCCACGAAAACTAAGATCGAGGTCTGGCGCCGCCTGGGCGCGGTGGCGTTGGCCCTCTGCCTGTTCCTGCTGGCGGGGACGGCGGCCCGGGGGCAATCGTCCAATCCGGACGTGGGGATGATAACCCGTCTCTCCGGTGAGGCCACGTACTGGAATTCCGGGGATCAAGCCAAACCGGCCCGGGTCCGGGCCTTCATGAAAGTCCGCCAGGGGGACAAGCTGAAGCTGGCCGCCGGCACGGCGTTGCAGATTCTCTACCTGGCCCCTGGCCGTCAAGAAACCTGGCAAGGCCCCGTGACCCTGACCGTCGGGGAGGGCGAGAGCCAGGTGGCGCCGGGCCTGAAAGCCGCGCCGCCTGAAGTGAAGCTGCTGCCCACCCGGGTGAGCCGCAAAATCAGGGCCTCGGAGACGCCGCTGTCCCGAGAGAGTATGCGTCATTCCGGGGTCATCACCACCATGGGGGGTAAAACCGTTCCCCCGGGAGGATCACCCAAGCCGACGGTGGCCAGTGATCAGGAGATCCGGCAGGAACTCCTGGAAGCGCACCGGACCTATGCCACCTTACGTCAACAAACTCCGGCCGATGACCTCACCCCGGAACTCTACTACCTGAGTGTCCTGGCGGAAAAGGCGCAGTATGCCGAGATGGAGAAGTTCATCGACGGCCTGCTGGCTAAGGACCCGGAAAACGCTAACCTGAAAGAACTGCGGGGCTGGGCCCAG
>JAGVPN010000197.1 GCA_020052215.1 Syntrophobacterales bacterium | reverse complement strand
CGTCTGACAATTCATAAATTCGCTCACGGACTTTTTGCTCCGAGAAGAATACTTCCCCCTCACCCCGGCCCTCTCCCCCATTGGGGGAGAGGGGGAAAATGGAACTGATTTAGAGCTTTATGGTTACTAAACCCGGCGACCTCCTCTACTCCCTCTCCCCCCGCTTCCGGGGGAGGTCGGGGTCAAGGGGGGGGGGTGAACTACCGCATGCAATTTCCTAACCGGACACTGCTGGGATTTAGGGGGATTTGGAAATCTCCAAACGGAAGGAATTTATGGCAAACGCTATAAAGGCCTGCGGACCTTGCAAACGTGGGTTAAGCTGTGAGCCTGTATGACCAACAGCACAGAGCCACAACCAAGGAGGCAGGCCATGGGAAAAAGCAGTCGTAGGGCGGGAAAGCGAAGCGCATCCCGCCTTCGGCAATTGGGGGAGGATAACTTATGGCGCCATAGATTCGCACCTTCCGCTGACCTGACAAGGCGCGTTTGCCGCACAAATTTCCCAAGGGGAAAGACTTTCAGAGCGGCGCCTGAAGAAGGGGGAATAAGGAATTGATAACCTTGAATGGACGGCAGATGATGACGTGCGAAGTATAGAGATGGAATAATGCTAATGGCGAAAGGCGGGATGCGCTTCGCTTTCCCGCCCTACGGGCTCTGCCGAAAAGTTCAAGGTTGATGAAGCAGTTGTAGGGTGCGCACCGCGCCCCATTAATCGACCCGGCGGCGGGCACGGAGGCCCGCGCCACCGACTTTTCGAAAAGTTCAGGTGGAGGCGCGTCGGGCGCACCCCACCTGGCGGGCAGTGCCCGCCCTACGCTACTTGCCTGGGTTTCGGCCCTCATTTCTGTGTTTCATCTATGTTTCATGTAATAATATATTATCTAATATAATTAGTCATATATACGTTTCACTTAATGTCAGCAATGGTACAATTTCACTAGACTCTGAAATCTTATTCCAGCAATTTTAAGTGGTTATGCGCCTGGCACGTTTATTGCTCATTAGTTCATAAACCGTGAATTTTTAGAAAAAATTGGGAGGCCAGGGATGAAAACCGCGCCACAAGACATTGAAACCATTCTGGAACACTATCCCCGTCACCCGCAACATCTGATCAACCTCCTCCAGGACGTCCAGGCCGAATACAGCTACATTTCCCCCGAGCACCTCACCCTAATCTGTGATCATGTGGGAGTGCCCGTCATCCAGGCCTGGTCGATAGCCAGGTTCTATAAATCCTTCAGCCTGGAGCCCCGGGGCGAGCACGAAATTAAGGTCTGTTTGGGCACCACCTGTCATCTCAAGGGCGGGCAACGCCTGGTGGAGGCCTGTGAACGAAATCTGGGCGTGGCCCGGGGCCGGACCACCGATGACCTCAAGTTTACCCTGGACACGGTCAAATGCGTGGGCGCCTGTGCCTTGGCGCCGGTGGTGATGGTGGACGAGGATTACCTGGGCGAAGCCAACATGGTTATCCTGAAGAAGCGGCTCGAACAAGTCTAATGATCAGCCCGGCCGCAGGAGGACATGATGGAGAGAATAACCGATGCCGCAGAACTGAAGACCTTGCGAGACAACCTGCTCTCGGCCCAAGACCCTAACCGGCCCATCGTCAGGGTGTGCCGGGGGCCGGGTTGCCTGGCCGTGGGCGCCGATAAGGTTTCCCAGGCTTTCCAATCAGCCATCCAGGGCCAAAACTTGGGGGTCAAGGTCCAGCCCCTGATCAAAGAGACCGGGTGCCATGGTTTCTGCAGCCAGGGCACCCTGGTTAATTTGGCTCCCGCCAATCTCTGTTATGTCCGGGTTAAACCCGAAGACGTGGAAGAGATTGTCCAAACCACCCTGGTCAAAGGCGCCGTGGTGGAGCGGCTGTTGTACAGCGACAACGGCACCAGGTACAAGTCTGCCGCGGACATCCCTTTTTATCGGAAGCAACAGAAGATCATCCTCAAGAATGTCGGGGTTATCGATCCGCTGGATATTTATGACGCCGTCATGGCCGGTGCTTACCACTCTTTGGCCAAAGCCCTGACGGAAATATCGCCGGACGACATCATCCGGACCGTGGAAATTTCCGGCCTGCGGGGCCGGGGCGGGGGAGGCTTTCCTACCGGCTATAAGTGGAAAAAGACCGTTGACAATGCCCGGGAGAACCCGGGGCCGGTTTATATCATTGCCAATGGCGAAGAAGGGGACCCGGGCGCCTTTATGGACCGGGCCATTATGGAAGGCGACCCCCACGCGGTGATCGAAGGCATGGCCATCGGGGCGTATGCCCTGGGGGTAAACCAGGGATTCCTCTATATCCGGCACGAATATCCCATCGCCATCCGGCATCTCTCGACAGCCATCTCACAGGCCCGTTCCCTGGGGCTCTTAGGCAAGAACATCCTGGGCACGGGCTTTGATTTCGATCTCCAGATCAACCGCGGGGCCGGGGCCTATGTCTGTGGTGAAGAGACCGCCATTATCGCTTCTCTGGAGGGCCGCGTCGGCGAACCGGTCACCCGGCCGCCCTACCCGGCTCAAAAAGGTCTGTGGAACCGGCCCACCGTGATTAATAACGTCGAGACCTGGGCGAATATCCCCCACATCATTGACCAGGGGGCCCAGTGGTATGCCAACTTGGGGGTGTCCCACAGCACCGGCACCAAGATTTTCTCCCTGGTGGGCAAGGTGAAGAATACCGGTTTAGTCGAAGTGCCCATGGGCATCAGTCTGGGGACCCTGGTGGAAGAGATCGGCGGCGGCGTGCCCGGTCAGCCGCGGTTCAAGGCCGTCCAGACGGGGGGACCCTCAGGCGGCATCATTCCGTACGAGCTAAGAGAGGAATACACGGATTATCATTACCGTCACCCGGACTTTAAGCCTTCCGATAAAATGGAACTTTCCGTGGACTTCGATTCCATGGCTCAGACCGGGTCGATTATGGGAGGCGGGGGGATGATCGTCATGGACGATCGGGATTGTGTGGTGGACGT
>JAGVPN010000082.1 GCA_020052215.1 Syntrophobacterales bacterium | reverse complement strand
GCTCCCACCAGCCCCATGGCATAACGGGATGAGGCCCGGAGGCCGGGAAGGCCGGCGAAGGCTCCCAACAGGGCCAACCCCAGGAGTGCGGCCAGGACCCAACGCCCCGGACCGCGGCCCCGGAGCATGACCAGGCCGGCCCGTCCGAATTCCGCCAGCAGCAGAAAAGACAGGATGAGCGTGCCCAGCCTGACCACATCAAAGACGGGATCAGTCCCCAGGCTCAGGGCCGCCAGGTCCAGCCATTCCAGCAGCCCGTGGGTGGCCCCGAACAGCAGCAGCCAAATCCAGGGGAGCGAACTTCCGGGTCGGCGGTACAGATACAGGCAGATGGGCAAGAGGAGGAAAAACCCCAGCCCGTAAACGAAGTAAATAAAATCTATCTGGCTCCCGATAAGATCAGCCATTACCGACTCCTGCAGGAGTATCCGGCACGATCAGGGCACTGGGGCTGGTCAACGCAGTGGGAGAAACCCTTCCCCCGAGGTCCAGGCTTTTCCCAAGGCGGCCCGCCGGCAACAGTCGCGGTTCAAGACGCGTTCGACTTCTTCAGGCGCCGGTGGACTTTTGGAGGCGACCCCAGAGACCATCCTCGCGGGTGTCTTTGAGGTCGGATAACCCTTATATAGCCAAACCTTGCCGTCTTGGACGGTCCCCAGCGCCTCCCCGTCGGCGGGGCCGGCCCAATCCTCTTAATGCGTTTATCGGCACTTAAGGTAAGATGCTGGAATTTAATGTGATGGGAATATTGAGCCACTTGGCCTTCACCGAGATTATGCCGCATCCATAGCTTCATATAAAAAAGCCACCAGCGACCAGATGCCGCCTTGCTGGGAAGCTTATGAACCCCAGACCAACATTACCCGGTAATGGCGAGATAGAGGGAAGGCTGAGGGCACATGGAAATATCACCCCCGAGCATGGAAACGGGCCAACTGGCAAAAAAAGGGGGGTAAAGAAAAATGGATGGCATCCTCCTCATATTTTCCCCTCGTTTTAAGGGAATGGTCTGACAAACCGATAACCTTGGGAGGAACTTAAATCTTCAGAATCTCCCAGAAATGTAAAAATAATGAAGGTAGGCAGTCAATGAAGACCATGGCACCGTTAGGACAGCATAATGCCGATTTGATTACATGCCGGCGCCTAGCTGCGTGGTGCGGGGTAGTGGCGATTTTGCTCGGCCTGCTGGGTTTGGCGTCTTGGGTTACCGGGGCGTGGACCATTACCAGCCTCCGTCCCCAATATGTTCCCATGTCTCCCAGCACCGCCTTAGCCTTTCTGTGCCAAGGGGTTATCTTATGGCTGCAAGCCCAGGGCCGCCTTATTTCCCGGGGGCGAGGGGCGGCCATGGCGGTGGCGGGCCTGGTTGCGTTCTGGGGTTTGCTCGGCGGAGTCGAGTATTTTGTTAAGATAGACTTAAACCTGGAAGGATTATTGACAAGCCTGGGTTACAAGCTCGGCCTGGTATGGCCCACGGACATTTCCCCCGTCACCGGCGTTCTATTCTTCCTGGCGGGCATCGGCCTGCTGTTGCTCCTGAAATCTGTTTTCCGGAGAGGCGCCGGGCAACCGGCGGTGATGCTGGGGTGTCTGGTGGCCTTCTCGGGGTTTACCGGTCTGTCAGGCTACCTCTTCGGCACGCCGTTACTCTATGGCGGCGATATCATTCCCGTGGCTGCCACTACCAGCCTGGCTTTTCTGGTTCTGGGCACCGGCGTGGCGGTGGCTGCCGGCCCCGATTTTTATCCTCTCAACCTTTTTTTCGGCCCCTCCACCCGCACCCGGCTCACCAGGATATTCCTGCCTCTGGTTTTGTCATTAATTCTGGCCCAGGCCATAGTGCATGAATTCTTTACCGCAGTACTTCCCATGCCCCCCGCCTTGGTGGCGGCGTTAACCGCCCTGGCCTTTATCATCATCACCATAGTGGTGGTAGAGCGCGCCGGCACAGGCATCGGGGACGCTCTGGACCGGGCGGAGGAGGCCCTGCGGGAAAGTGAACAACGCTATCGCACCCTGGTGGAGAACATTGATCTGGGTATATCGGTGATAGACAAGGATTACAGAATAGTCATGAGCAATGCGGCTCAGGGCAAATTATTGGAGAGGCCCATAGGTGATTTTCTAGAACGAGAGTGTTTCCGCGAATTTGAAAAGCGAGAGGCGGTCTGCTCGCATTGTCCCGGGACCAAAGCTATGGCAACCGGGCAGAAGCACGTGTTTGAACTCACCACCGCCAGGGATGACGGCAGCCGGTTCGACGTGCGCATCAATGCTTTTCCTTACCGCGCTCCGGACGGGGCCATAACCGGATTTATCGAGGTGGTTGAAGATATTACCGAGCGCAAACAGGCGGAGGAGGCGCTCCGCTTGGCGGCCCACAAATGGCAGACGACTTTCGATGCCATCGGCGACGCCGTGTGCCTGTTGGATCGGGAGTGCAAGGTCCTGCAAGGCAACCAGGCCATGGCGACTCTGGTGGGGCGGCCTCTCCCCGAGATCATCGGGCGCCAGTGCTGGGAAGTGGTGCACGGCACCGCGGGGCCTATTGAGGGCTGTCCCATTGGGCGCATGAGGGAAAGCCGCGTCCGGGAAACCATGACGCTGCCCTTGGGCGACCGCTGGTTTCACGTGATGGTGGACCCCATTCTGAACGAGTCTGGGGAGGTTACCGGCGCGGTGCATATCGTCGCTGATATCACCGCATATCAACTCGCCATCCAAAAGATCAGGGATTTGAACACCCTGCTCAAGGCCATTAAAGATATCAATGAGGCCTTGCTCCGGGTGAAAAGCGAGTCGGAGCTGTTTCAGCAAACCTGTGATTTGCTGATGGGGGTACCGTATGTCCGATTCGCCTGGATCGGGTTATTGGACCCGAAGAGCCCTGAAATCCGAGTGGCAGCCCATGCAGGTTATGAACAGGGATATCTGGCTAGCATGAGGGTGACCTGGGACGACACGGAGCGCGGCCAGGGGCCCAGTGGCGAGGCCATCCGGACCCAAACACCGGTAGTCATCGAGGACATGGATACCGATCCCCGGCTGGCGCCCTGGCGGGAAGAAGCCCGGATGCGGGGCTACCATTCCAATGTCTCTCTGCCGTTAGTCCATCAAAAAGAAGTAATCGGCGTCCTCAACGTCTACTCCGGTAAACCAAATGCATTCGGACCTGAGGAAATAGAGTTCCTGGTCCAGGTGGCTGGAGACATTGCGGTGGGGGTGAAGTCCCTGCGTTTAGAGCAAGGATTGGAAGAGACCCTGAGGAAAGTGCAGAAGACCTTAAATGATACGGTCCTGGTCTTGGGTTCCACGGTAGAAACGAGAGACCCTTATACTGCGGGCCACCAGCAGCGGGTGGCAAAACTGGCCAGTGCCATAGCCCAGGCAATGGGATTCTCGCCGGATTACATTGAAGGCATGCGGGTCCTGGGTTATTTGCATGATCTGGGCAAGATCGCGGTACCTGCGGAGATCCTTAGTCGTCCAGGGAAGATTAGCCCACATGAATTTAATCTCATCAAAGTGCACCCTCAAGTGGGATATGACATCACAAAAAACATAGAATTCCCCTGGCCGGTTGCTCAAGGTATCCTCCAGCACCATGAGCGGTTAGACGGCTCTGGCTATCCTAACGGCCTTGCCGATCCGGACATAATCAAAGAGGCTAAAATCCTGGCGGTGGCCGATGTCGTCGAAGCCATGGCCTCATACCGCCCCTACCGGCCGGCTTTAGGGATTGAGAAAGCTTTGGCGGAGATAATCAAGAATAAGGGGGTCCTTTACGATTCCGAGGCAGTGGATGCCTGCGTGAAGCTCTTTCAAGAGTGTGGGTTTGCCTTCGATTAATCTTTTATCATTACCTTTCCCGGAAAAATGCCAGCTGAGGCTCTTACAAAACTCCCCATTGACCAACATGGTCATTCTGAGCGCAGCGAAGAATCTCGTATTTTTAGAAGGTTGAGATCCTTCACTTCGTTCAGGATGACAAAAAAACAGTTTTGCAAGAGGCTCTGTGGACAACGCATTAAATTCACAGGTATTCCAAGCCAGCCTACCAGATTATACTATTTTCATATTGAAACGAAACAAATTGTAGGGGCCGACCTGTGTGTCGGCCCGTGGCCAGGGCGGACACATAGGTCCGCCCCTACATCGTTTGCCGCTTTTCAATGCGAAAACGGTAT
>JAGVPN010000095.1 GCA_020052215.1 Syntrophobacterales bacterium | reverse complement strand
GGTGGCGGTGATCCGGGGCCGCACCCTGATCATCAACCTCCCGGGCAGCCCCAAGGGGGCCCGGGAGAACCTGACGGCGGTGGCGGCGGCCCTGCCCCACGCCCTGGAAAAACTCCGGGGCAGCCCGGCGGAGTGCGGGGCGGAGTGAACGATAGATTATGGTAAATTGAGGGGAGGCCCGTGGGAAACTCTTACGAAAAATTCCCCCGCCCTTCCCTCAAATTCCCCTCCCAGCCCCTGGTAAGGATTAGGTGGGGGTGATAGTGTCTGATTTGGGCCACAAGAAGGGGCGGGTTTAAAACCCGCCCCTACAATTTGAGGGCTCAGGGAGGGGGCCAAGGCCTTTAAGAAAAAGCCCCTGGCTTACAAAAAACTCCTCAGAAAAACTCTATGAAGCCGTAGGTTCCTGGGGCTTCTCAGCTTCCTCAGTTTTCCCGGCGGGCGGCGGCGGGGATTCCTTGACCCAGGCGGCCCGGATCTTCTCCCGGATGGCGGCCACGGCCTGATAATTCTTGTCCTTGACCTCTTTTAAATCCTTTGCCTTTTGGACCGCATCGCTCACTTCGCTTCGCACCAAGGGGTTGGACTCGCCTTGTTCCAGCGCCTGGAAAAACTGTTCCCCCAACCGGCGCATGGCCTTATTAACTTTCTGCTTTTGCCAGCAGGCCAGGGTGTAGCGGCCCAGGATCAGGCCCCGGCGCATCATATTGAGGGCCAGGGTCGTGGCGTACCACCCGGCGCCCTTGAGTCCCTTGAGTCCTTTAATGGCAAAACCTTGATAATCGGCGCGCATGCATAACTCCTTTCCCCGGGGGCCAGGAACCGGGGAGAGAAAACCCGGCGTTGGGAGTCAACCGGAGATGGTTGTCCGGCCCCAGGCACTTTTTCTTAATTTTTACTATAGGGTAAGGAAGGGGGCGGTGCAATCTCAAAAGCGCCGGAAATTAGGGCCGGTTATTTCGGGGGGCGACGCCCCGGTCCCCCAGTTGCTCCAGTTGGTCCCGCAAGGCGCCGGTGATTCCCTGGATGTGGCTGCCGGGCCAGTAGACCCGGTGGCAGCGGGGGCACTCGTAGAACCGGCGGTGGTGAAGGAAGACATGCTCCGGGACCCGGCCCTGGACCAGGTCCCGGCTGAGGGACACCAGGGGGTCGTTGCAGTGGCTGCAGCGGCTTAAGGGCTTGAGGTGGCGGGCCGAGAGGCGCAGACGCTGCATCACCTCGGCCAGCTGGCCCTCGGGGTCGGGCGCGGCCAGGATCAGGAGATCAGGCCGCTTGAGACGTTGGCAGGCCACCTGCCGGGTCAGGATGTGGGTCTGGGGTCTGGGGGGCGGCCAGCTCCCGGGCTTATCCGGGGCCAGGCGCATGAGGGTGGCGTCGAAGCCGCAGAAACGCAGCCACTTGGCCAGGCCGCCTAGGGGAAAATCAACCAAGAATATCATGTAGTTATAAGCCTTGAATTGATTGACGGAAGATTACTTCCCCCTCACCCTGACCCTCTCCCCCATTGGGGGAGAGGGGACAGAGATGGAACCCCTTTTATGCCCTCCGTCACCCGGAGAACCACCTGACTGTCCACCCTGCAGGTTGTCTCCGCCACTTCCTAGAACCTATGGCAAAACCTGTCTTATACCAATGAGCAATCAAAAGACTATTTTTTGTCATTCTGAGCGCAGCGAAGAATCTCTCTTTTACAGCCGCCGAGATTCTTCACTCCGCTGCGCTCCGTTCAGAATGACATAAATATTCATAGTTTTTTGACTGCAACTTCGTATCAGACTGTCTTAAATCTAAAAAATAGAGAGGGAATTACTGGTCCTGGGAGGCGTCCAGCATCTCCCGGATCTTTTGGGCCAGGACGTTGTACTTGAAGGGCTTCTGGATAAAGGCGATCCCCGGGTCCAGCACCCCGTGGTGCACGATGGTGTTTTCCGTGTGTCCCGACATGAACAGGACCTTCATTTCGGGACGCTGAGGTTTCAAATTTTCTGCGGTCTCCCGGCCGCTCATCCCGGACATGACCACGTCGGTGAGCATCAGGTGGATGGGGCCCCCATGCTCCCGGCTGACCACCAGGGCATCGCGGCCGGAAGCTGCTTCCAGGACGGTATAGCCGTGCCGGGTCAGGATGCGGCTGGCCACCTGCCGCACCATGTCCTCGTCTTCCACCAGCAAGATGGTTTCCGAGCCCCACTCACATCTGTCGGGGACCTGGCCTAACCCGGCCGCCAAATCTCCCGCCGCCTCGAGCCGGGGCAGGTAGATCTTGAAAGTAGTGCCCTCCCCGGGGTTGCTGTAAACATAGATGAAGCCGCCGCTTTGTTTAACGATGCCATAGACCGTGGACAGCCCCAGCCCGGTGCCCTTGCCTATCTCCTTGGTGGTGAAGAAGGGCTCGAAGATGCGGGCTTGGGCCTCCTGGTCCAACCCCACGCCGGTGTCGCTCACGGCCAGCATCACATAAGGGCCGGGCTGCGTCTCCAGGTGGTTTTGGGCATAGGCCGTGTCCAGGTCCGCGTCGGCGGTCTCGATGGTCAGCTTGCCGCCCTGGGGCATGGCATCCCGGGCGTTGGCCGCCAGGTTCATAACCACCTGCTCGATCTGCCCCGGATCGGCCTGCACAGCGCCCAGTTCGTGGCCCAGAACTGTCACCAGGTCGATATCCTCCCCGATGATGCGCCGGAGCATCTTGTCCAGGTTGGCCACCACCTGATTGAGATCCAGACGTTGCGGCTGGAGCACCTGCTTGCGGCTGAAGGCCAGGAGCTGCCGGGTGAGAGACGCGGCCCGGTCCGCGGCCTGAAGGATGTCCTT
>JAGVPN010000341.1 GCA_020052215.1 Syntrophobacterales bacterium | reverse complement strand
GTACAGTGGTTCATAAATACGGTAACGTATTTCTTACTCCGTGAAGATCACTTCCCCCTCACCCTGACCCTCTCCCCCATTGGGGGAGAGGGGAAAAGAGGGGACCGATTTGATGCTTTGCCATCACAAAAAACCCGACGACCTGACCTACCCCCTCTCCCCCCGCTTCGGGGGGAGAGGGGGTAGGGTGAGGGGAGCGATATACGACGTTAGCGTACTTATGAAATCCTCTACTAAGTCATCCCCCCTGGTTAAGATCAATACGTTGAGCACTGAGGACGCATCCTCTTGCTGATCCTGTTCTCCCTGGCCATGTTCCTGAGCGCCGCCTTGCTTTTCATGGTCGAACCCATGTTCGGCAAGATGGCCCTCCCCTTGCTGGGAGGCAGCCCGGCGGTGTGGAACACCTGTATGGTGTTTTATCAAGGGGCGCTGCTGGCCGGATATCTCTATGCCCACCTGGCGCCTAAATGGCTGGGAGTGCGCCGGCAGGCCGCCTTCCACTTGGGCCTGCTGCTCTTGATCCTGTTTACCCTGCCCATCGAAATTTTTCATGGCTGGACGCCGCCCACCGATGCCAACCCCGTCGTCTGGCTGCTGTTGCTGTTATTACTCTCGGTGGGATTGCCCTTTTTCGTGGTTGCCACCACTGCCCCGCTGCTCCAGAAGTGGTTTGCCCAAACCAGCCACGCCTTCGCCCACGACCCCTATTTTCTCTACGGCGCCTCCAATCTGGGCAGTCTGCTGGCCCTGGTGGCCTATCCGACCATCATCGAACCTTACTTGCGCCTGCATCACCAATCCTGGGCCTGGGCCGGCGGCTACCTCGTTTTGATCGCCCTGCTTTCACTATGCGGGGTGATGGTATGGCGAGCTACCGGCCAGACCGGGGCGGCGATCAGCCTTGACGTCCCGGCCGCGGCCACCGGGAAAGGAAACGCCCATCCTGCCGCCAACCCCTTGACCCTCAGCCAGCGGGTTTGGTGGGTCCTGTTGGCCTTTGCCCCTTCCAGCCTGCTCCTGGGAGTGACCACCTTTCTGTCCACCGACATTGCTTCGGTGCCGCTCTTGTGGATCATTCCCCTGATTATCTATCTGCTCACCTTTGTTTTGGTGTTCGCCCGCAAGCCCCTTATATCCCACCGGATCATGGTGTTTCTGGAGCCCTTTGTCCTCATTCCCCTGGCCGTTCTCTTTTTCATCCAGATCAAGGCGACGATCTGGCAGGTCCTGCCTTATCATCTGCTGGCCTTCTTTATCATCGCCATGGTCTGTCACGGGGAATTGATGCATTCCCGGCCCCCGGCGGATTATCTTACGGAGTTTTATCTCTGGATCTCGGTGGGAGGAGTGTTGGGGGGCATATTCAACGCCTTGCTGGCCCCAACCCTCTTCAGCTCAGTGATTGAGTATCCCCTGATTATTGTGGTCGCCTGCCTCCTCCGGCCCAGTCTCGGCCCGGCGGATCAGCAGTCCCACCCGCGGCGGTGGGACCTCCTCCTGCCCCTGATCCTGGCAGTGCTCCTGGTTCTCCTGGGCCAGGTGTTCCAGGCGTTGCCGGACCATCTCAAGCTCCTAGCTCTCCTGATCACTGCCTGTACAGCCGGGGCGATCTGTTACAGTTTCCGCTTCCGACCCTGGCGTCTGGGGCTGGGGCTGGGGGTTTTGATTCTCGCCGGGATGTGGTTCATCGTCCAACCTGAGCGGGTGCTGCTCAGGGAACGCAACTTTTTTGGAGTTTCGAAGGTGACGGAAGATGCCGCCGGGCACTACCGCATCCTGATCCATGGCTCTACGATCCACGGGGCTCAGAGTCTGGACCCGGCGGAACGGCGGGAGCCCCTGACGTATTATCACCGCGGGGGGCCTCTGGGGCAGGTCTTTGAAGTTTTTTCAGGCCCCCGGGCCAAGCAGGAACTGGCAGTCGTCGGCCTGGGCACCGGCACCATCGCCTGTTACGGCCAGGCAGGACAGCATTTTACCTTTTACGAAATTGATCCCGACATAGAAAAAATCGCCCGGGACCCCCGATATTTCACTTTTCTGTCGGACTGCCCGGCAAAGGTTCAGGTCATCCTGGGGGACGCCCGCCTTTCCCTGAAAGACGCGCCCGATTCATGCTATGATATGATAATATTGGATGCTTTCAGTTCCGATGCCATCCCCCTTCACTTGGTTACCCGGGAGGCCATCAGTCTGTATCTCGCCAAGCTCAAGCCAGGCGGGATTATGGTCTTTCACATCAGCAATCGCTACCTGGACTTGAAGCCGGTGCTGGGGAACCTGGCCCGGGATGCAGGGTTGGTCTCATTGAGCAGAGCCGACCTGAAGCAGGGCGAAGAGGAACTGGAGAAAAAGCGGCTGGCTTCCTCCTGGGTGGTGATGGCTCGCACCCAGGCGGACCTCAGGGGCCTGGCCCGGGATCAGCGCTGGCACACCGTGCCGGTCCGGCCCGGGGAAGCGCTGTGGACCGATGATTTCTCCAATATCTTGTCGGTGTTTAACTGGAAATCTTTCAATCTGGGTGACTGGGCAAACTCGATTACCAAGTCCCCATGAGGTTATCCGGCTGGACCGCCAGCCCGTCAGAAAATATCTTGGTAGCGCCGCCATGACATGAACAGTCTTTTTCTCTCTCTAACCCTTTTAGCCTACTTTGGCGCCACCGGCCTCTGGCTGGCCTATTTTCTGGCCCAGCGGGAGGGCTACTACCGCGCCGGCGCCTGGGTCATGGCCGGAGGCCTGGCGTGCCACACCCTGGCCCTCATCCAGCGGGCCTGGGTTGCTGGGGCCTTGCCCGCCGCCACCTTCGGGGAGGCCCTGCTGTTGTTCGCCTGGGCATTGGCGGCGGCCTTTCTGGTCCTGATCTGGCGCTATCCCATCAAGATCCTGGGGGCCCTGGTGGCGCCGCTGGCGGCCCTGATGGTGTCCGGGGCGCTGATCCTGCCGGCCCGGCAGGGGGCCGTCTCGCCCCTGCTCCAGGGTTTCTGGCTCTACGTGCACATCTGTCTGACCCTGACGGGCTATGCCGCCCTGGCCCTGGCCGGCCTGGGGGGTGTCCTCTACCTGATCCAGGAACGCCAGATCAAGAGGAAGCGCTTCGGCTTTTTCCACCGCCGTCTGCCCTCCCTGTCCCAACTGGATAACCTCAATTACTGGTGCCTTACCACCGGATTCCCCCTGCTCACCGGGGGGATCATCTCCGGGTCCCTCTTCGCCCAGCACACCCAGGGCCGCTTCTTCAGTTGGGACCCCAAGGAGATTCTGACCCTCATCGCCTGGCTGATCTACGCGGTGCTGTTGCACGAGCGCCTGACGGTGGGCTGGCGGGGCCGGCGGGCGGCGCTCCTGGCCATCTGCGGTTTCCTGGTGCTGGTGTGCACCTTTGTGGGCGCCAACCTGTGGCTCACGGGCTACCACAGTTTCGCCAGATTCCTTCAGCAGCCATGAACCTCCTGCTCTGCGGCGTCAACCACAAGACCGCGCCGGTGGCCCTCAGGGAAAAACTGGCCTGCCTCATCCCGGAGGTGGCTCACGCCTATGGCCACCTGAAAAGCTGGCCCGAGGTCTCCGAGAGCCTGCTGTACACCACCTGCAACCGGGTGGAGGTGATCTGTGTCTCCCAGGCGCCGGATGAGGCCGCGGCCCGGGTCCGGGAGTTTTTTGGCCGCCATCCGGAGATTGCCCCGGGCGACCTGAACGAGTCCTTTTATGTCCACCGGGACCGGGACGCGGTGCAGCACTTCTTCCGGGTGGCGGCCAGCCTGGATTCCATGGTGGTGGGGGAACCCCAGATCCTGGGGCAGGTGAAGCAGGCTTACCGGGAGGCCACGGAGCACCACGCTACCGGGCCTATCCTCAACCGCCTGGTTCACAAGGCTTTTTCCGTGGCCAAACGGGTGCGGGGCGAGACCGGCATCGGCGACCATGCGGTGAGCGTCAGCTATGCCGCAGTGGCCATGGCCAAGAAAATCTTCGGGGACCTGGCCGGCAAAAACGTCCTGTTATTGGGGGCCGGGGAGATGGCGGAACTGGCCCTGGAGCACCTGAAGGGCCAGGGCGCCGGCCGGATCACCGTGGCCAACCGCACCCTGGAGCGGGGCGTGGCCCTGGCCCGGCGGTTCCAGGGTGAGGCGGTCTCCCTGGAAGAATTGCCGGAGCAGCTCCTTACCGCCGACATCCTCATCAGCTCCACCGGCGCCGGCGACTTCCTCATCACCCGGGACCAGGTCAAGGGCGTGATGCGGCGGCGCAAACAGCGGCCCCTGTTCCTCATCGACATCGCGGTGCCCCGAGACCTGGACCCGGCCATCAACGACCTGGACAACGTTTACCTCTTCAACATCGACGACCTGAATGAAGTGGTGGAGATCAACTATCAGCGGCGCCGGCACGAGGCCACCAAAGCCGAGCGCCTGGTGGCCGCCGAGACCCTGAAATTCCTCCACTGGCTGGAAACGTTAGAGGTTTACCCCACCATCATCGCCATGAAGGACAAGGCCGAGGCCATCTGCCGGGCGGAGCTGAAAAAGACCCTGAACCAGCTGGGGCCTTTGACGCCGGAACAGAATCAGGCCCTGGAGGTCTTGACCGCCTCCGTCACCCAAAAACTCCTCCACGACCCCATCATCTTCCTGAAACGCAACCGCCGCCCCCGAAACCCCCACCAGGAACTGGACCTGGTGCGCCGCCTGTTCAATCTGGACCAGGACCGCGGGGGCGAGACTACCGAAAAGGACTAAGGTTTCTGGGGAGTTGGGCATTTCAGAATTAAAATGGTCTGCTACCTGCCGGAGGATATTGACTATCAGGTTAGCGGTAAGCTCCTGGGTCTTTTTTATTGAGCCGGAGTGCTTTCAGTGCTATTAACTAACCAATAAAACCCTCCATTTCAGGGGTAGCCCATGAGCCAAATTTATAATGTCTATTGTGACGAATCTTGTCACCTAGAAAATGACCCACACCAAGTCATGGTTCTGGGGGCGGTCTGGTGCCCGTTAACACGGTGCAGAGAAATAAATGTTAGCTTACGAGAAATTAAACTTAGGCACGGACTTTCAGCAACTTTTGAAGTTAAGTGGACAAAAGTCTCGCCTGCAAAGCATCAATTTTATCTGGAATGGATAAACTATTTTTTTGATAACCCAGACCTATATTTTCGTGCCTTGATTGTGCCAGATAAATCAAAACTTCGTCACGAGGCTTTTACAAAACAAACCCATGATATATGGTACTATAAGATGTATTATGTCATGCTTAATGTTATTTTCTCTCCACAGGCTCACTACCGGATTTATCTAGATATTAAGGACACTCGTGGCGGCGCAAAGATTAGAAAATTGAAAGAGATTCTCTCTGCCCCTTCAAAAGAAATGATTGATCGTCTCCAGCTTATTCATTCAAAGGAGGTAGAACTATTACAACTCGCAGATTTATTGATCGGTGCGGTTTCGTATATTAACCGGAGCCAAAAAGGAAATAAGGGAAAAGAACATTTGGTTGAAACAATGAGAGAACGGTCAGGTTGCAGTCTTACTCATAGTACCTCATACATGGCGCGAAAAGTAAATCTTCTTCGCTGGCAAGCTCAGGAGATAAAGGAATGAAACTTCCTGATTGGTTGCCGGAAATTGTACCAATAGATGGAGCCTGGGAAGTGGTCATTTCTTACCTTTATCGCATTTTTGAATCGGATTTTATAGAGACAAAGCGCCGCTTTCAGGGGTTACCAGTTTGGTGGGATAGAAAATGCTTGGCGGGAGAATGCTATGAAGAAGGATTCTGGCACTTAATTACAAAAGATGATGGGGAAACCGGTGAGCGGCTTTTCCAACCAAGGAGGGCTGAGCGGCTACCTTGGTGCGGGCCTGCAATTAGCAATTCAACCCATGAAGCAGTAAAAGTATGGGATTATATGGAAGGGAAGCGGGGGCGATTAAGAACATATGTTTGGTTAGAAAATTTGGATTATGTCGTAATATTGGAGCGGCAGGGAAAGCGAAAAGGGCAAAGAGCCTTCTTGGTAACTGCTTTTTATGTGGAGGGAAGGTCAGCCAGGAGAAATTTGGAAAAAAAATATGACAAACGTGAGTCTTAAAATGCAATCGCCGCCCCTGAGGACGGCGAAAGATCTCCTTCTACGCGTGGCAGATGAGGCTAATATGATTATCGGCATATCTTACAAAAAATCAAGAACTATTTTCACAAATATTGAAAATAGTCGGTTTTAATTTGCTGGAATTGCATACTCAGGGGAAGGAAGATTAAAATCTTTCCATTTCTTTTCCTAAGCGGCTCCACATGCACTCCTTATGCGCCCAAATGACCCCTGCTCGGCCCAGCCCCTCTCTTGACCCGGCCTGCCCCGACTGATATTCTTTAAAAGTAGGAAAAGGCGATGCTAGGCAGGCCGCCCGGCCCGGCCCCTAGAGCCTGGGGGCGGGAGGCCGGGGCCCGTCTCCACCCGAGGTCAGCCATGTCTAAAGTCATCGATATTGAAGGCCGGATCAAGCTGGAGCAGAAGAAAAAAACCAAGGTGGACCGGGCCAAGAAGATGGAGGCGGTGCGCAAGGTGGTGCAGTGCACCCGCTGCCTG
>JAGVPN010000035.1 GCA_020052215.1 Syntrophobacterales bacterium | reverse complement strand
CGGTACAGCTCCTCCGGCATGTTGTGTTGTTTGGCCATCTGCTCGCCTCCTTGTCCGTTGCTCTCCCCTCACCGCCCCCCCCCCCCCCCCCCCCCCCCCCGGGGGGGGGGGGGGGGGGGGGGGGGGGGGGGGGGGGCGGAACCACCGCATGCAATTTCCTAACCGGACACTGCTGGGGGTAGGGGGATTTTCATTCTCGGGGGTGACACATTTGTGGTTCATGAACGTTTAGCCTGCGCCTGCACAGGCGAGACGCCTGTGCCACCTGTTTGGTTGCGCTGGGTATGAGTCCCTTCGGCCTACGCAACCTCGTGGCATAAAGGCACTTTGAGGGTGATCACCGCACCCTGGCCCGGCGTTGCTTCCACCGCCACGGTCCCGCCGATCCAAGCCAGACGCTCCCGGATGCTGAACAGGGTTAAGCCTGGGTGGGCACCGCCGTCACTAACTTCCAAGCCGTCATGCTCCACCCGGATATGCAGGATCTTTCCTTCCGTCCGCAGGCTAATCTTGATCTCCCGGGGCCGGGCCTGCCCGGCCACATGCGTCAACAAGTCCCGGAAAATGATGAATAACAGGATCTGGCTGTCATCACAGGAGGGCCAGGCGATGGGGTGCTGCTGCAACTCCACCTCAATCCCGTGCTGGTCCCGGATCTGCCGGGCCAGCCAGACCACCGCCGAGGCAAAGCCCATCTCGTAGAGCACCGGGGGGCTGATCTCGCCGGTCAAGGAACGGATGTAACGGATGGAGACCTCTACATGCTCCCGGGCCTCCTGCAACGTCGCCAGGCCGGCAGGCGATTGGACCTCCGCCGCCAGGGCGCCCAACTTGATCCGGGCCGCGGCCAGGATCTGGCCCACCTGTTCGTGGAGTTCGTTGGCCAAGCGGCGGCGTTCCCGCTCCTCCGCCAGCGAGATCTCCGCGGCCAGGGCCCGCAGCCGCGCCTGGTAGCTGAGGCGATGGGCTTCCAGGCGGTGGTGCAGGCGGCCCAGGGCGACGCCCACGGCCCCACCGGTGACCGCGAAAAACAGGGTCAGGGGCCAGGCATGGAGGGAAAAGCTTTGGAGGATCGCCTGCGTCACCCGCAGAGGGACCTGGCTGCCAAAATACTCATGGAGGTGATGGGCCACCATGAACAGCGGATGCCCCGCCACCACCCCCACCGCGGCGCCGCACAAAAAACCCTTGAGGATATATCGGGAGGCAGGCTTCATTGATGATCTATCCGGCTTCGGCACCCTGTTAGCCCGATGGCCTGGCGGCGCCGGGTGCACCAGGCAGCCGCAACTCTTAACCCAACTCTGCGCCGGTGAGGGTCTTCAACGCCTGGAGGTAACGGGCCCGGGTGTTGGCGATGACGTCCGGGGGCAAGGGCGGCGGCGGGGGTTGCTTGTTCCAGCCCAGGGACTCCAGGTAATCCCTTAGATACTGCTTGTCGTAGCTCTTTTGGGGGCCGCCGGGCCGGTAGTCCTCCTGGGGCCAGAAGCGGGAGGAATCCGGGGTCAGGACCTCGTCGATGAGCACTAGTTCGCCGTCAGCCAGGCCGAACTCGAACTTGGTGTCCGC
The DNA here is from genome assembly GCA_020052215.1 of Syntrophobacterales bacterium. Taxonomy (GTDB): domain Bacteria; phylum Desulfobacterota; class Desulfobaccia; order Desulfobaccales; family 0-14-0-80-60-11; genus 0-14-0-80-60-11. The sequence goes on along the minus strand of JAGVPN010000035.1, from coordinate 947 downwards.
GATGATGATGCCCCGGGGCTCGGCCCAGGCGAGGGCCCGGCGGTAGATGGCCAGGCTCAGGTCCCTCACCTTAGCCGCCAGCGCCGCCCCGATCTGGCTCGCCATGGTGGCAAAGTCGATATTTTCGTCGTGGGTTCCCAACTCGGCCTTGGTGGAGGGGGTAAAGATGGGCTCCGGCAGCTTTTGGGATTCCACCAGCCCCGGGGGCAGGGCCAAACCGCCGATGGCGCCTGTTTGCCGGTACTCCGCCCAACCTGAACCGGACAAATAACCCCGGACGATGCACTCCACCGGCAGGGGCTTGCACTTGCGCACCAGCATGGAGCGGCCCTGGAGCAGGTTTTGGAACGTCCGGCAGGCCGGGGGAAACTCCTCCACCTTCAGGCTCACCAGGTGGTTGGGGGTCAGGTCCGCCAGGTGCCGGAACCAGAAGGCGGACAATTGGGTGAGGATGCGGCCCTTGTCGGGGATGGGCTCGGCCATCACCACATCAAAGGCGGAGATGCGGTCCGTGGCCACCAGGAGCAGTTTGTCCCCCAGGTCGTAAATGTCCCGCACCTTGCCCTGGCGGCGGGGACCCAGCCCCGCCAAGGAAGTGGTCATGACCGGGGGATTCATCGGGATGGCCTCCTGATCTTATTGGCGCCAGTGGTTTTAGGCTCCAGTTTTACGACTTTGGGGTTGATCTTTTCCAGGGTTTTGATGCGTTTGGCCGTGTCCTCGGCGGCCTTGGCGCCGGTAAGGGGGCCCATCTGGACCAGGTACAGGGTCTTGCCTTTGACCTTCCGGGTGATAATGACGGCCCGGAGATTCCTGGCCCGGAGGCGCTGCTGGAGGACCTCGGCCTGCTTCATGGTGTTGTAGGTGGCGACTACCAGGAGATACTGCTGGTCTTTGGACCCCGGGGTGGCTTCCGCCGGGGTGGCCAGGGCCGGACCCGGGGTCCG
>JAGVPN010000101.1 GCA_020052215.1 Syntrophobacterales bacterium | reverse complement strand
TTCTCATAAGCGCCTTCCGGCAATGGCTTTGGGGTTCGCATGCCTTTCTCCTTTAAAGAAAAGCATATCATAAATAGTCAATAGACTGCAACTTGGTATCAGTTGCCAGTTTTCGGTTTTCGGTTAAATTAAGCGAATTTTTTACTAACCACTAACCACTAACCACTGACCACTGACCACTGACCTTTCCCCTTCCGCGCCTTGACCCTTTTCAGGTGAAACAGTCCTTCCCGTTCCCGTTCTTCCAGAGCGCCTTCCAGGTAGTGGATGGTCTCCTGGTAAGTGGGAATGATCATATAATTTAAGGCGTTGGTCCGCCGGACGGTACGCTTCAGCTCCTCGGCCAAACGCCACAGAATGGCCTCCACCTCCGCCAGTTCGGCGATAGGGGCCAGGGCCTCCCGAACGGCCGCCTGACATTCGTCCAGGGCGCTCACCGTGCCCCCGAAACTTATGTGGGGCCGCTGGTTCCCGGGCTGGAATTCCACCACCGGCATGGGCATACCCAAAAACCCCCGGTCTTTGAGCGCCACCCGGTCCTCGCCTCTGACCCCCAGGGCGGCCCGACCTACGGCCTCGCGGCCCAGGGAGAGCAGGCTCTCCACCAGGTGACCATAGGCGGCGTTGAGGGTCTGCTCCACCCGGCGCCGGAAGGTGGCCGCCTGCCCCTGGAGCCGCAGCAACTCCCCCAACAGCAGGTCGCGTTTTTCCTCCAGGAAGGTGACAGCCTCACTGGCCAGGAGATGCTCGGCCTTGATTCTGAGAAGATTCCCTTTGGTGGCGGGAAGACTTAAACGCGCCAAGGTGCTATCCTCTGTGGTAGGGGCGAACGTGCGTGGGCGCCCGCTGATACCAAGTCGCAGATAAACGGCTATTTTCTGTAGGGGCGGACCTATGTGTCCGCCCTTGATTTAGGGCGCACACGCAGGTGCGCCCCTACGATGATCCCTATCTTTACCTCACCCTCCCCCATAGGTTTTAATCTCCGCTTCCGTCACTCGGGTGAGGTCGCCCCGGGGCAGTTCCTTGAGGATCTGCCAGGCCAGGTCCAGGGTCTGGGTGATGGAGCGGTTTTCCTCGGGCCGCTGGCGCAGGAATTTTTCTTCAAAGGCCCGGCCGAAATTGAGCACCTGGCGGTCCCCCGAAGACAGGCTGTCTTCCCCGATGATGGCCGCCAGGGACTGGATGCGCCGGGCGCGGTCATAGGCGGCGTAGAGTTGCGAAGACACGTGGCTGTGGTCCTCCCGGGTGCGACCGGCGCCGATGCCGTCGCTCATCAGCCGGGAGAGTGACGGCAGCACGTTGATGGGCGGATAGATGCCTCGCTGGTGCAGGCCCCGGTCCAAGACGATCTGCCCCTCGGTGATGTACCCGGTGAGATCCGGAATGGGGTGGGTGATATCGTCATTGGGCATGGTGAGCATGGGCAACTGGGTGATGGAGCCGCTCCGGCCCTGGATCTTGCCGGCCCGCTCGTAGATGGAGGCGAGATCGCTGTACAGATACCCGGGGTAGCCCTTGCGGCTGGGCACCTCGCCCTTGGAACTGGCCACCTCTCGTAAAGCCTCGCAGTAGTTGGTCATGTCCGTGAGGATGGCCAGGACGTGGTGGTCCCGGTCGAAGGCCAGGAACTCCGCCACCGTCAGGGCCAGGCGGGGAGTGATGAGGCGCTCGATGGCCGGGTCGTTCGCCAGGTTGAGGAACATGACCACGTTGTTGAGCACGCCGCTGGCCTCGAAGGACTGGCGGAAGAGGTTGGCCACGTCGTGTTGCACCCCCATGGCCGCAAACACGATGGCAAAGCGCCCCTCTTCCCCCAGAAGCCTGGCCTGGCGCACGATCTGGGCCGCCAGTTCGTGGTGGGGCAGGCCGCTCATGGCGAAGATGGGGAGCTTCTGCCCCCGCACCAGGGTGTTCATGCCGTCGATGGCCGAGATCCCCGTCTGGATGAACTCCTGGGGATAGGTGCGGGCCGTGGGGTTGATGGGCTGGCCGTTGAGGTCGCGGCTGGCCTCCCCCACCGGCAGGGGGCCCCCGTCCAGGGGCTGGCCCATGCCGTTCATGATGCGCCCCAAAAGATCGATGGACACCGGCGCGGTCAACGGGCTGCCGGTGAAGCGCACTCGGGTATTTTGTAAGGACAGGCCCACGGTTTCGCCAAAAAGCTCGATCACCGCCTCGTCTTGGCCCACGGCCAGGACCCGGCCGGTCTGGCGGGAGCCGTCCGGAGCATGGATCTCCACGCTTTCGTCGAACCCCACCCCCCGGACGCCCGTCACCACCAAGAGCGGCCCGATGATGGACTTGAGGCCCAGGTACTCCCGGCCCGAGAGATCGGTTTCCGGTTTCCGGTTTTCGGTTTTCGGTTGATCGTTCATAGTTTTTCGGTGAAATAGCTGTCAGAGAGTTTCAGTGGCACAGGCATCTCGCCTGTGCAGGCGCAGGCTGAAGCCTGCGACTACAGAATTGCCGAGGGGGCGATTTTCTCGTTCCCAAGCTCCGGCTTGGGAACGTACATCTTGGCCCAAGCTCTGCTTGGGCACCTTTATCTCGTTCCCAAGCTCCTGCTTGGAAACGAAAATTTTTGGCCCAAGCTGTGCTTGGGCACCTTACCCCGCCAGACTCTCCAGCTTATCGTTCAAGCTCTTCTCCAACTCATCGAAGCGCTCCAGCTCGTCGGCCTTGATGGCGGACTTCATGCGCATCAGGGCCCCCAACTCCCCCAACTCCCGCACCTGGTAGAATGGCACCCCCCTGGCCATCACCTCTTTGGCCTTCCGGAAGGTCTCCAGGATCAGCTTGAGCATCTTCACCTGTTTGGCGGGGGGGCAAAACATGTCCACCGGATCGAAGGCGCTCTGTTGGAGGAACCCCTCCTTGAGCCAGCGGGCCGCGGCCAGCGTCAGGCGCTGGGTGTCCGGCAGGGCTTCCTCGCCGATGATCTTGACGATGCGCTGCAACTGGTAGTCTTCCTGGAGCAGCACCAGGGCCTGGCTCCGCATCTCTTGCCATCCCGGCGCAACGTGCTCGGCCCACCAGCCTGCCACCAGGTCGGGATATTCGCTATAACTATCGATGGGGTTGATGGCGGGGAAATAGCGGGCCGCGGCTAGCTCCTTGTCCAGGCCCCAAAAGGTGCGCACGAACCGCTTGGTCTGCTGGGTAACGGGCTCGGAGAAATCCCCCCCGGGCGGCGACACCGCCCCGATGACCGACACCGACCCCTTACTGCCGTTCAGGGTGATGACGCTACCGGCCCGTTCATAGAACTCCGCCAGGCGGGTGGCCAGATACGCCGGGAAACCTTCCTCCGCCGGCATCTCCTCCAGCCTCCCGGAGATTTCTCGCAGGGCCTCGGCCCAACGGGAGGTGGAGTCGGCCATCAGGGCCACCGCGTAGCCCATATCCCGAAACGCTTCCGCCAGGGTGATCCCCGTGTAGATGGAGGCCTCCCGGGCCGCCACCGGCATGTTGGAGGTGTTGGCGATGAGAATGGTCCGCTCCATGAGGGGGCGCCCGGTGCGGGGGTCGGTGAGATTCGGCAACTCGGTCAGGATGCCGGTCATCTCATTCCCCCGCTCGCCGCAGCCCACGTAGACGATCAGGTCGGCCTCGCACCACTTGGAAAGCTGGTGCTGGGTGATGGTCTTGCCGGTGCCGAACCCGCCGGGAATAGCGGCGGCGCCGCCCTTGGCCAGGGGAAACAGCGCATCCAGGACCCGTTGGCCCGTGATCAGGGGCTCCGTGGGCAGCAGACGCTCCTTATACGGCCGGCCCTGGCGCACCGGCCAGCGGTGCCAGAGAAACAGCTCCGTCTCCCGGCCCCGGGCATCTTTCACCCGGGCGATGGCGTCATTCAGGGTATAGGCCCCCGGCTCGGCCATATAAACAATCTCACCGGCCACCCCCGGCGGCGCCAGCACCCGGTGCTCCATGGCGCTGGTCTCGGGCACCACCCCCAGGATATCCCCGCCGGCGACGGTATCCCCGACCTTGAGCCGGGGCTTAAACAGCCAGGCCTTTTGCCGATCCAGGGGAGTCACCTGGGCCCCCCGGCCGATAAAGACGCCGGTAGCCTGCCTCAGGGCGTTCAAGGGCCGCTGGATGCCGTCAAAGATTTGCCCGAGCAAACCCGGCCCGATCAACACCGACAAGGGCGCCCCTTGCCCCACCACCGGGTCGCCGGGCCGGATGCCGCCGGTGTCTTCGTAGATCTGGACGGTGGCCACCTCGCCGTCCAGGGCGATGACCTCGCCGATGAGCCGCTCCGCCCCCACCTCCACCATCTCGTACATGGAGAGGACCTGGCCCCCGTTGGACCGCATCACCGGCCCGCTCACCCAGATGACTTCGGCTGTGGTTTCAGTCATGGTTGCCATCGGATTTTATTGCGCCTCAACTCCCCCACAGCTGCCGGGCGGCCTCGGCCCTTAAGTCCTCCCGCTGGCGGTCGATGATGCCCTGGAAGGTCTGATCGAAGCGCACCCGGCCGTCGGCCCGGAGGACCACGAAGCCGCCCGGGGGCAGATCCTGGTCGGCGGCCAAGGCCAGATGGCATCCCCGCGCTTGGCTCACCTCCGCCAGCAGGTCCGGAGTAAGCCATTTTCCCTCCTCGGGGTTAGCCATAACCCGGAACTGCTCCCCTTCCAACTGCCGGAGCGCGCCCAGGAGCGTTTGGCGGAGCCAGTTCCGGTAGCCCGGGGTTTCCCGAAAGGCCTGGAGCCGGGCCTGGACCTGGCCAAAAACCTCGGTTAAAAACGCTTCTTTGGCCTGGGAAACTCGCCGCTTGCCTTCCAGTTCGGCCCGGTCGATGCGGCTCCGGGCATCAAGCCTGGCCTGGGCCTCCACCTCCGCCTTGGTCCTGGCCAGCGCCTCCTGGCGGCGGGCCTCGGTCTCGGTCAGGCGGCGGTCCGTTTCTTCCCGAGCCCGGGCCAGGATATTTTCCCCTTCGCCTGTGGCCTGGGACGTGATGGCCTGGCAGAGAAGTTCCACCTGGTCATAAAGAGGCATAAATCACCTATTGTAGCGGACCCATGTGGGATCATTCACCATTATCTATCCCTTTAATTTCTCTAATTTTTCTCCCCCTCCCCTGGCGGGAGGGGGCTGGGGGGAGGGGGATAGGTTGAACTAAGGCCCCGCAATTTCACCCCCACCCCAACCCTCCCCCATCAAGGGGGAGGGAGAAAAAACCATCAACCTTTTGTAAGATAATCCTGAGACGATACACCCGGCATTCGCCCTTGTCGGGCGCCAATGCCGGTGCGCCCCGGCAGAGGCCGAAGCCCCCTCACTTCGGTATCCCCATGAGGGCCCGCAACCGCTCCAGCAGCGATTGGCCACCGGCCAGGGGCCCTTTCAGGTCCGGAATCTCCAGGATCAGGGGCGGCCGCCCTTCCCGCCGGATGGCGTCCACCTCATCCCTAAGCTCCCGGGCCACCCGCTCGGTGATCAACACCAACCCCACCCCGGGGTCAGCCCGGCCCTGGGCCAGCAACAGGCGGGCCT
>JAGVPN010000468.1 GCA_020052215.1 Syntrophobacterales bacterium | reverse complement strand
TCAATCAGTTCAGGATGCCCGCCTGTTGGGGGTGCAACGGGACACCGAAAAACGTTATCAGGGGGCGCGGAGTTGGGAGTTCGACGTCCAACATCAGGGCTATCGGTTCCATCTGAGCAACCTGTTTGCGGCCATAGGGCGGGTGCAGCTGCGGCGCTTTGAAGGGGAATTCAAACCGCGGCGCCTGGAATTGTCGCAAAAATACCGTTCCGCCTTTACCGGCACCAGAGGTCTACAACTTTTGCACGGCGATCCAGGCCCGATTGTTCCCCATATCTTCCCCATCAGGGTGGTAAACGACAAGCGGGATGGGCTGCGGCAATTCTTGCTGGACCGGGGGATTGAATGCGGCATTCATTATAAACCGAATCATCTCCTCTCTTTTTATGGCGGCGGCCGAGAGGTGTTGCCGGTTACCCAAAGGCTCTATGAAGAGTTGTTAACTCTGCCCCTGCACCCCGCGTTGAGGGATGACGAGATTGATTATGCCATCACTTCAGTTATTGAATTTTTGTCTGATGCCTCAGACTGCTAAAGCTGCGCCTAAAGAGGCCGGGCTATTTTAACAAGACCCCGACAATCTTTTCTTGATCTGCTTGACCTAAATAGGGATGCATAGGCAGACTAAAAATGCGCTGTGAAGCGCTTTCGCTAACCGGAAAATCCCCTGGCTTATGGCCCAAGTGAGCAAAAGCTCCCTGAAGGTGTAAGGGCAAGGGATAATAGATGGCACTGGGGATTTGGGCATCCTGTAATTTTTGCAGCAAAAGCTGCCGATGCTCGCTGAGCACCGAATACTGGGCCCAAACCGAGGTGCAATCCTGGGCCACCTCCGGCGTCTCCACCACGGTGTTCAGAGCCTGGCCGTATTGCCGGGCCACTCCCTGCCGGGCCATGACCTCCTGATCAAAGATTTCCAGTTTGGCCAGGAGCACCGCGGCCTGCAAGGTATCCAGACGGCCGTTCAAACCGATGCGGACATTCTCATATTTATGCCTTCCCTGGCCATGGTTCCGGATGGAGCATAAGACTGCCGCCAGGTCGTCATTATCGGTAAAAATGGCCCCGCCGTCACCATAGCAGCCTAACGGCTTGGCCGGGAAAAAGGAGGTGGCGGCCACCTCCGCCAGGGCGCCGGCCCGCCTCCCTTTATAAGTTGCCCCAAAGGACTGGGCCGCATCTTCCAGGACAAACAAGCCATGACTTTGGGCGATGGCCTGGATGCGGTCGTAATCCGCGGGTTGACCGAAGAGGTCCACCGGGATGATCCCTTTGGGTTTCAGGTGAGCCGTTCCGGGGTGTTGCCCCAGGCGGCTGACTGCCTCCGCCAGGGCCTCCGGATCGAGGTTAAAGGTTTTTGGATCAATATCCACAAAGACTGGGGTGGCCCCCAATAACTGGATCACTTCGGCGGTGGCGATAAAGGTAAAAGGGGTGGTAAAAATCGCGTCGCCCGGACCTACTCCATAAGCCATCAAGGGCATCAGCAGGGCATCGGTGCCGGAAGAACAGGAGATGGCGTGCTTGACCCCCACATACGCCGCCAGTTTGGTCTCCAATTCGTGGACCTCGGGCCCCATGATGTATTGGCCATGGGCCAGGACGCGTTGGAGGTTCTCGGCGAGTAAGGCGGAAATTCTCTGCTGTTGAGATTTCAGATCAATAAAGTCCAGGCGTTTTTGAGAGGTCATTTTGGCCCTATCCTCCGGGTGGGCAAGAAGAATATACCATGATCTTTAGGAGCAAAAAAAGGGGGCGCCGCCATCTTACTCCCCTGTCTGACCAAAAGCCTGGTACAATTATTGGGAGCGGATAAAGGTTAAATATGGGGTGGGATCGATAAAATTTTCTCCTGAGAATGGACCATAAGATGATCAAGACCAACAATCCTCCAGACGCGGCCAAGCCAGAGGCGGGTCTTTCCGCCCCGGGGTGGAAGGGTATTATTTTGGCCGGGGGAGCCGGGACCCGGCTCTATCCCGTGACCAAGGTGGTCAGCAAACAACTCCTGCCCGTGTATGACAAGCCCATGATCTACTATCCCCTGTCAATCCTCATGCTGGCGGGCATCCGGGACATTCTCCTCATCTCCACCCCGGAGGACCTGCCCAGATATGAGAGCCTTTTAGGGGACGGGGCCCAATTGGGTTTGCGCTTCACCTATGCGGCGCAACCCCGCCCCGAGGGCCTGGCCCAGGCCTTCATCATCGGCCAGGAATTTATCGGCGCCGACCGGGTCTGCCTCATCCTGGGGGACAATATTTTTTATGGCCATGGGCTGGAGGGGATCCTGAAGCGGGCCGTGGGGTTGACCAAGGGCGGCCTGGTGTTCGGCTATCGGGTCAAGGATCCGGAAAGGTACGGCGTGGTGGAGTTTGACCAATCCGGCCAGGTTATGGATATTGTGGAGAAACCCCCCAAGCCGAGATCGTCCATCGCGGTTTCCGGCCTCTATTTTTATGACAATAGGGTGATTGAAATCGCCTCCGGCCTCAAGCCTTCCGCCCGGCGCGAATTGGAGATCACCGACGTCAATAAGGCCTACCTGGCGCGGGGGGAACTGCGGGTGGAGGTGCTGGGCCGGGGGTTCGCCTGGCTGGACACGGGCACCCACGAATCTCTCCTGGAGGCCTCCACCTTCATTGAGACCATCGAGAAACGCCAGGGCCTCAAGATCGCCTGCATCGAGGAAATCGCTTATCGCCTGGGCTTCATCGATGCCGGGCAACTGCGCCGGCTGGCCCAACCCATGCGCAAGAACGGCTACGGCCAGTACCTGCTGAAGCTTTTAGCGGAATGAACCAGCGGCAGGCCGGGCCTGAGATGCAGATATTGTATCCACATATAATATCTAATATTTTCTTTAATCGTGAAAGTCCAGGCGTAGGGGCGGGTTTTAAACCCGCCCCTACAGGGGCTTTTATGCTTGGGGGTGGCCAATTCTTCGGTCATGGACGTTTAGCCTGCGCCACCCTTTGACTGCAATCTGGTATTAAACCAGGAAATGGTTCAAAGCTTTCAGTCCCGCCGCGGCTGGCAGACAGGACAGAAGAAGGTGCTGCGTCCGGCCTGGACCAGGCGGTGGATGGTGGCGCCGCAGCGGCAGGGCTCATTGGCCCGGCCATAGGCCAGGAGCTCAAGCTGGAAGAGGCCGGCTTCGCCTTTGCTGTTGAGATAGTTGGCCACCGTGGTGCCACCCTTTTTGATGGCCAGCTTGAGAATCCTCCTGGTCTCAGCGAGGACCCGACCCCAATCTTCCAGGGTCAGGCGGGCCGCCGGGGTGGCGGGGTGGAGCCCTGCCGCCAAGAGGATTTCACAGGCATAAATGTTGCCGATGCCGGCCAGGATACGGGCGTCCAGGAGAAAATTCTTGATGGGGCGGGACCGCCCCCGGGCCTGCTCGGCCAGCCAGGCCGGGGTCACTTTCCGGGAGAACGGCTCGGCCCCCACCCGGGCCAGGGGCGGGGGGGCCACCCCGGGGGGAAAGACCAGGGCCTGACCGAAGCGCCGGATATCCTGAAAAACCAGGTCCAGCCCGCCGTCCATCTGAAAAACCAGGTGAACGTGGGGCAGAGGAGGGGAGAGGGGCGGTCCCGCCAGCAGACGGCCGGTCATGCCTAGATGAATGAGCAGGGTGACGCCGCCTTCCAGGTCAAACAGGAGGTATTTGCCCCGGCGGCGCAGGTTGTCGAGGCGCCGCCCCGGGACCCAGCGCCGGAGCTCCTGGGGGGAGGACTGCTGCCGCAGGCGTTTGTCGCCCACCTGGACGGCCAGAAACCGGCGCCCCACCAGCAAGGGGGCCAGACCCCGGCGGATGACTTCCACCTCGGGGAGCTCAGGCATGCACGTTACCCCGGCCTAAAACAGCATGTCCAGGAAGTGCTCGTGGTATTCCCGCAGCTCTTTGTGGCATTCGCCGCAAAAGAGCCGCACCTCCCCCTGGATTTCGGAATCATCGCTCACCGAAGAGAAACTGCCGTCTTCGTTCTGCACGTAGAAGGTGGTGATGGTAACCCCCTCGGCGACTTCATAAAAATCCGTATCATTGCCGCAAAAGGGGCAGGCGATCCTCATTTTCCGTTCTCTTGCTGAATAATTTGTTTAAGATCTTGCTTGTATAAGGCGTTGCTGGGCTCCAGCTTGCGGGCCAGTTCTATTTCGATGGCCGCCCGCTTATATTGCTGCCGGGAGGCGCGGGTCTTGCCCGATTTTTCATAAATCCTGCCCTTGTGGGCGAACAGGCAGGCCAGGTAAAAATGGGTGCGGGGGTTCTTGGGGTTGAGTTCGTTGGCGGACTGCAGATCGTGTTCAGCCTGCTTGTACTTCTGCTGGTGGTAATGGATGATGCCCAGGTTGCGCCACAGGACCGAGCGGTGGGTCTTGTCCGGGGTTTTCAAGGCCTTAAGGATCACGAGTTCCAGGCGAGCCATGGTCTGCTGATCGTTGAAGGTTTTACTGCCGTCAGCCAGCAGGCGGTCGGTCAGGTCCGCCACCTCGGCGGGGGACATTTCGCGTCCGGTCAGGGCGTCTTTAAGCCTGATGGAATCTGAAGTTACGGGGGGGGACGGTTCCGCCGGAACCGCAGCGGATTCCGGTGGCGGCGCCTCCGGGGTCATGCTGCAACCCACCGTTCCACCCAGCAGGCTGAGCGCCAACCAGGCAGCCACTATAGGTCTCATCATCGACTCAGTATCTCACTCTGCCTGATGGAATTTACGAATTAGTACCCTATCCACCGCAGGCCGTCAACCCCTTTTTGACCGGGGTCCAGGGGCAAACTTTGGGGGTTGATGCGACCGGGGTCTGAAGCGCTTTGGCGGCAATGATATAGCAATTGCCAAAAGTTTTTTCCGTTATTGGGAAGCCTTATAATCCCCCCTGCCCCCCTTTAAAAAAGGGGGGGAAGTACAAGGAATTGCTGTTAAAGTCCCCCTTTGAAAAAGGGG
>JAGVPN010000116.1 GCA_020052215.1 Syntrophobacterales bacterium | reverse complement strand
TTGCCGGGCGCAGACTTCAGGACCAGAAGATCGATATCGCTGTCTCGGGTCATTTTGCCAGCGGCGGCAGATCCGAAAATAATGATCCGCTCGGCTGGGCTCACGGCTAAAATGCGGCTAATGATCTCTTCAATCAGGTTTTGGTCTAGGTCCATGGAGCACTCCTAAATAATTATATAGCCATGTTGGGCTGGCACAGTCCCAACAAGAAATAAATCACGTTAATATAATACTCTCGTTGTATAGTTGCAATAAGACCTCTCCGAATTAATTCATAGGTTATCATGTTATACATGATCAATAGCTGTAAATGTTACAAATTTCATCATGTATTTTTTAATAGAGCGATTTAAGTGTTATGGAAATAAATTGATATTACATTTATCAAATAACTTGATTACAAAGTAAAATGTTAAAGTCAAATTACACAGAATAATAATCCCTGATGTGACATAAAAAAATTCTTGTCCCTGTTAAAAACCCCCATGTATTGGGAACGAAATATTTTTCTTTGGTAAAAAATGATTCTCCGGTTTCTATAAGTAGGTTATATACAGTGTCCCGATATTTTCTGCTGCGGTGGAACTGTACAATAATAGTTGCCAAGAAGATGCTGCCCAATAAAAGAAATAATGGTCCAGCCAAAAAATCCCTAAGCTCATAACCGACATATAAGCTCGCCGACTCTATAGTTAATAGTGTTTTTGTCTTACTCCACATGATGCCTTCCTGGTGGATGAATAATTTTATGAAGGCATCAAAATACTTGGGTTTGTCGTTATCCATTAATCACCCCCGTGATTATAGGTAACCCGATAAACCACCCCCGCCTCATCATCCGAAATGAACATCACCCCGTCAGCTTTGATCAGGATATCCACCGGGCGGCCCAGGACCCCCTCCGGCGTCGGCCAGCCGGTGATGAAATCCTCCACGTCGATAAAATTGCCCGGGGCATCCAGGCGATAGCGCACCACCTTCCCGCCTGTGGGTTTGGTGCGGTTTGAGGAGCCGTGGTAGGCCACCAGGAGGTCATGCCGGAACTCCCGGGGCCACTCGGGCGGGAAGAAGGCCAGGCCCAGGGGCGCGGCCTGCGCCGGGACCTCGATAAACGCCGGGATGGTGCCCTTACAGAACTCCCGGTGGGTCCCGGCGGGGTCGCACTTGTCGTCATGGAGGCGTTTGCCGTAACAGTAAGGCCAGCCGTAATGGTTCCCTTCCAGGATAATGTTGATTTCGTCCGGGGGCCAATTGTCCCCCAGATCGTTCCGGCCTATTTCCGTGGCCCAGACATGCTGGCTGAGGGGGTGGATGGCCATAAAAACCGAGTTGCGCAAACCCGAGGCAAAGGTCTCCGGGTCGCCCCCGGCCTGGACGTCCACCGCCAGGATCTTGGCGCGCTGCGGGTTTTGCTCCTCGCAGGCGTCGCAACTGGACCCCACGGAAATCAACAGCCGGTGGCCCCGGCCCTCCGGCAAAAACACCAGGGACCGGGTGAAATGCCGGCCGCCCGGGGGCAAGTCGGCGATTTTCTGCTGGTAGGTGGCCCTGAGCCGCGCCGGGTCGTAATCATAGGCCGCCACCTGGCCGGTCTCCGCCACCAAGAGCCGGGGCTCCTTCCCAGGCTCGAAGGCCAGCCCGTGGGGCTGATTCAGCCCATCGAGCACGGTCACCGCGGCCTCGGCCACGCCATCGCCGTTTTTATCCGGCAAGGCCACCACCCGGCCCTGGGAAGTTAGGCTGACCAGGAGGTTGCCATTGGGGTCCAGGGCCAAAGCCCGGGCGCCCGGCAGGTTCCTGGCGAAGATCGAGATGGTGAATCCCGGGGGCAGCTCCAAGGGCAATGAAGAGGGGAGGGCGGGTTTGCCGTCGCGGCCCGGGGATTTAAGGAGCGCGGGACCGGCCAGCCGCCGGTATTGCCAATAATACGCCGCCGCCCCCAGCCCAGCGGCCGCCAGGATGATGCCCATGATGACGACGGGTTTTCTCATTTAGCCAATCGCGCTCAAACTCGTTGCCGGATGAAGGCAGGCAGGCGGATTAAACTGAGCACAGTTGCTCATGAACCTGGAAGACCCGCACTCAGTGGAAGGCCGGTAGGGCAGTCCTCCGTGACCGCCATCTGCGCAGCTGTTGGTGCGTAGGACGCACCCTACGCCTCCAGAATGTCGGCAATTCTAAACTTCCAGTCCCTGACCGGCATTGTTGGCCTCGTTAAAGATGCCGTCTCGCCACGGGGATTTAAGGGCCGCAGGGGTAACGAGGTCCACGGGCCGACCCAGCAACTCGGCCAGACGATGCTTGAGGCCCACAAAGGCCAGTAACCCGATGGGCCTGGAAAACTCAACCAGGATGTCTAGGTCGCTTTCCGGACCGGCTTCTCCCCGCACCACGGAGCCGAAGAGCTTCAGGGATTTTACCCCGGCCTCCCGCAACTCTGTTTGATGGGACCGCAGAATTTCCATGGGCGCTTTGGTCGCCATTAGATCACCCCCCCTTAATCTCCTTCAAGAACTCATCAAACAAATAGTCGGCGTCATGGGGGCCTGGGGAGGCCTCGGGGTGGTACTGCACCGAGAAGGCCCGGAGTCCGGGATGGCGCAACCCCTCTAAGGTGCCGTCGTTGAGATTGAAGTGGGTCAACTCCACCGCCGGGTCGGGGATGGAGTCCAGGTCCACGGCAAAGCCGTGATTCTGGGAAGTGATCTCCACCCGGCCGGAAAGTTTATTCTTCACCGGCTGGTTGGCCCCCCGGTGGCCGAACTTGAGCTTGAAGGTCCGGCCCCCTAAGGCCAGCCCCAGGATTTGGTGGCCCAGGCAAATGCCGAACATGGGCCTGGCCCCCAGGCACTGGCGGACGTTGTCCACCGCATAGGTGACCGCGGCCGGGTCCCCGGGACCGTTGCTCAGGACGATGCCGTCAGGCTTAAGCGCCAGGATGGCTGCAGCCGGGGTGGTGGCCGGCACCACCAGGACTTCCAGGCCCCGCTCTCTTAAGCACCTGATAATATTAAACTTTACCCCATAATCGTAAAGGACCACCTTTTTGCCGCGCTTCTGCGCCCACAACGCGGCCAGGTCAGCGGGTTCGCTCCCCTCAGCCGGGAAGTCGGGCCACCAGTAGGCCCGGGCGCAGGTCACCAGGGGCACCAGGTCCTGGCCTTCCATGCTGGGGAGTTCCCGGGCCCGGCGCACCAGGGAGGCGGGGTCCAGATCCAGGGTGGAGATCATCCCCCGCATGGCCCCCACTTCCCGGAGGCGCTTGGTAATGGCCCGGGTGTCCAGGCCTTCCACCCCCAGTTTGCCGGCGGCCTGGAGGTAATCCGCCAGGTTGCCTCGGGAGCGCCAGTTGGAAGGGTAGGGGTGGTACTCCTTGACGATAAAGCCCTCCACCTGGACCCCCCGGGATTCCAGGTCCTCAGGGTTGACCCCGTAATTGCCCATCAGGGGATAGGTCATGTTGACGATCTGCCCCTTGTAGGACGGGTCGGTGAGGATCTCCTGATAACCGGTCATGGCGGTATTGAACACCACCTCGCCGCAACACTCGCCAGCGCCGGTGAAAGACCGCCCCCACAAGACCAAACCATCTTCCAAAGCCAGTAATGCTTTCAAAGACTACCTCGAAGTTTCAGGGTTTTCCGTTAAATATACCATAGCTATGGGCCAGAGCGGGTTTTTTTTGTAACGGTTGCCTTCCCCATTATCGGGCGGCCCCTGGCCGCCGTTACCCGGCGTACACGGCGCGATAGATACTCTGCCGGTCCTGGCCAGGCTGCAAGCCTTTAACCAATCAATAAACCATGAAAAGTCGGTGGGGCGGGCCTCCGTGCCGCGCCCGTTGGTGGCACAGGTTTTCAACCTGTGCCACCCGCACCGGTAAGATACCGGTGCCACCAAAAACTTTTCAGGTCAGGAGCTTGGGAACGAGGAGTAAATTACCCACATCTTGACCCACGGCCGTGAGGTAGAGATCAGTCTCTAATCAGTGGCCTTTTGCGCCAGTCCGGCGATCAACTCCGCCTGGCGGCGGGCGGCGCCCTGGTGGGGGATCAAGGCGGCCTGGGCCAGCCGGCCCAACTCCTGCCGCTCCCCGGGATGGTCCAGGAGATGCCGGACGGCCTGGGCCAGGGAAGCGGCGTCTTTGACCAGGATACCGGCCCCGGCCTCTTCGATAATAGCCTGGGCCCAGAGGAAATTGCCCAAGTGCGGGCCGTAGATGGGCGCCCGGCCCCAGGCCGCGGGTTCCAGGATGTTCTGCCCGCCATGGGGCACCAGGGACCCCCCCACAAAGGTGACGTCCGCGGCCCCGAACAGGGTGAAAAGGTCGCCGATGGTGTCGATGATCACTACCTTTTGCCTGCGGGGCTCCCGGCCGGCCTTAAGCCCGGTCCACAATTGGCAGGAAAGACCGCGCCGGGCAAAGAGGCGCGCCAGTTCCGGGGCGCGTTGGGGGTGCCGGGGCGCCAGCACGAGGGTCAGAGCAGGGTAGGGGGCCAAAAGTTCCTGAAAGGCGTCCGCCACCAAGGCTTCTTCGCCCGGATGGGTGGAGGCCGCCAGCCATACCGGCCCGCCGGCCTGCCCCGGTTCAGTCCCTTGCAAGCAGCCGCGAAAATCCTGGAGGCGAGTTTCGTCCCGGCCCTGGAGCAGGCGATCATACTTCAGGTTGCCGGTGAGGTTAAGCCGGGACGGGGAAATCCCCAGGCGCTGAAACCGTTCAAAATCGGGGAGAGACCCCGGGGCGACAACATCATAAAGATTAAATATATCGGAAAGATACCGATTATATTTAAGAAACCTTCTTAAGGAATTGTCGGAGAGACGGGCGTTGACCAGGGCCAGGCGCACCCCCCTTTGATGGGCCTGGCTCAAAAAATTCGGCCAGATCTCCGATTCCAGCCCGATGAACACCTGGGGGCGCAGATAGTCCAGATAGCGGCGCACCCCCCAGGGAATGTCCAGGGGAAAGTAGCAGACTAAGGCGCCCAGGGGGGAAAAGTGTTGGCGGGCCAGCATTTGCCCCGTTTCAGTGCCGGTGCTGATGATGAAGGCGGCCCGGGGCAGGAGGGTTCGGAGTTCGGTCACCAGGGGGATGGCGGCCTGGATTTCCCCCACGGAGACGCCGTGGAGCCACAGGCGGGGGGAGCCAGGCGGCCGCGGCCCCTCCGGCAGCTTCAAGCCCAGGCGGGGCCAAAAGGACTCCCCCTGGCCCCGGGATTTCAGGTGCCACAAGAAATAGGGCCAGCCCAACAGACCGGCTGCGGTACTGAACATTTTATAAATGAATAATAATCTGTTATCCACTATATCTAAGACAACTTCTTAAGTTTAGTCAGCCATTGGGTGCGAACCTTGAGGTATTCTGACAGGATAAGGCGGTGGTCAAAAGCCAGGACCGGAGGCAACTGTTCCGGGGCAAAGATCGCCACCCGGCGGGCGTCGGTGGCGGCCTGGAGGAAACCTGCGCCCTGAGCCACGTACACCGTGGTAATGGTGTGTTGCCGGGGGTCGCGGCCCGGGTCCGAATACGTGTGGAACTGCCCCAGTAGGGTCGCCGTGAGTCCGGTTTCCTCCCGGGCCTCTCGGATGGCCGCGGCCTCTAAGGATTCGCCGTAATCCACGAATCCCCCGGGCAACGCCCAGCCGTGCGGCGGATTGGCCCGTTCAATCAATACCAGGCCCTGGTCCTGATACTCGATAATGATATCCACGGTGGGCGCCGGGTTGCGGCGCCTCTGGGTGCCATAACCGCATCGGGGGCATTTTTCTTCCATCAGTACATCTTAGTTGACATAATATATATTATCAGACGTTATGCTTAGTGATGAAATTCTCGCTTGGAGAACCTCTTCAGGTCAGCGTAATTCACCGACACGATTTGCCAGGCGCCATGGTTAGGTTGGCGGCGCATGTGAAACCGCAAAGTATCTCGGGTTTTGGGGTCGGTCAGGATCACCCCGGCTTCATCACCCTGACTGTCGATCTGAGCCACGGTGGCGGCCGCGGCGATCACCAGGATCTTGGAATGGTCCAGGTGGAGCAGATAACGTTCCACCACCCCCTGTATCTGGGCCTCGAAGGCCTGAAATAATTTTGGCATTAAGACATTGGCGAACTTGCGCCCCAGTTGCCGGCACAACTTGCTCCATTCATCGGCCTGTTGGTCTGTGGGGGTCTCCAGATCCTTGCTGCAGGATTCGACAAAATTACTTAAAATCTCTTTTAAATTAACATAGTTAAAGAACTTGTCCATGTCCCGGGCTTGAAGGGCCAGGGCCGCCTGCTGCAAGGCGTAGCGGGGAGAATTGGCCCAGCTCCAGTATAGGCCGCCGGCCAGGGCCCCACCCAGGACCACGATGACCACCGCAATTATCCAGGTTTTCCGCCGCATGGTGCACCTTTGCTCTGGTTTTGCTATAGTTACAAGGTAATTATACTATACCCTATTTGCTCGCGAGATTGAATCACCATGATAACCTGCATCGGCCAAAAGCGATGAACTCCCCACGATTGCTTGACCGCTATCTTCTGGACAACGGGCTCACCCTGGAGCTCTGGGACCACTCCCGGCCAGTGGCCGGCGACCGCTGGTTTATGAGCCTGGCGGCCCGAATAGCCATTCCGGTCCGGCCCGAGACGCTGCCGCCGGAGTTGACCGCCCACGCCGCCCAGGTCGTGGGGGTCCTGGGGGAAGAAATTATCTTTTCCCAAAGGCAGGAGCGCAACTTTATTGCCGCATCCGAGGCCCCAGCCGTTCTAGAGGACATGCAAGACCGGATTCTGGCCATGGCGCCCGGTTATTTCGGGCATGTTGATTTCGCCGCCAGGTTTATCCGCAAAAAATTCGCTGAACACCAGGCATTGCGGCAGTGGCAGAGTTTAGATACCAGGGACGAGACCGCCTGACCGACCCTGCCCCTGCCCTGCTCTGGTCTGAAAAGTTCAAGGTTCAAAGTTCAAGGTTATAGGCCGGCCTGAGGCCGCCGCCATTCGGCCACATCCTTTTCATAATTTGCGGGTGGGCCGAAGGCCCATGAATGACTGTCCTCAAAAGTCTTTCGTAGGGTGCGTCCTACGCACCAATTAATCAGCGGAAACGGCGGGCAATGCCCGCCCTACATATCTTATTAAATCGGCTCAATTACCACGACTGAGCCTGGGATACCGGGGAGAGTTATGCAGAACGAAGCGCCAGGCCACCTGCGGATGGTCCGGTTGACGGCCAAGGGAGTCAGGTGGCGGCGCACGGGTCACCCCTGGGTCTACCGCAATGACCTGGAAGGCTCGCCGGAAATTTCCCCGGGCGACCTGGTGGCCGTGGCCGATCCCCACGGCCGTTTCCTGGGCCAGGCTTTTTACAGCGCCGCCTCCCGTATCGCTTTGCGGATGGTGACCGCCGGCGGCGAGCCGGTGGACCGCGATTTTTGGGAGGCCCGGCTCAAACGGGCCCTGGACTATCGGCGGCGGGTGGTGACCGAGACCGATGCCTACCGCCTCATCTTCGGGGAAGCGGACGGGTTTCCGGGCCTGGTGGTGGACTCCTACGCCGGCCACCTGGCCCTCCAGACCCTGCATCCGGCTATGGAGCGGCGACTGCCGGAGATCATGGAACTGCTGGCGGCCCACCTCACTCCCCTATCCCTGACCCTGCGCCACGACGCCGAAGTGAGGCTCCAGGAGGGGCTGCCCCTGTTGGTTGAAACGGTTTGGGGCGAGTTGCCGCCCCGGGTGGAAATCCGGGAGGGACTTGTAAAGCTGTGGGTGGATATCCGGGGCGGTCAGAAAACCGGGCTGTTTCTGGACCAGCGGGAAAACCGCCTGGCCGCGGCGCGGCTCGCCCGGGGGGAAGTCCTGGACGCCTTCGCCTACCAGGGCGCCTTTGCCATGCACCTGGCCCCCGGGGCGAACCGGGTCACCCTGGTGGAGAGCTCGGGCCCGGCCCTGGCCCTGGCCCAGGACAACGCCGGGCTCAACGGTTTTGACCACCTGGAGATAGTCAAGGCCAACGTCTTTGCCTTTCTGAAGGAGGCGGTGGCCGGGGGCCGGCGTTTCGATTTCATCTCCCTGGACCCGCCGGCCTTTGCCAAGAGCCGCCGGGACCGGGACGCGGCCTATAAAGGTTATAAGGAGATTAACCGCCGGGCTTTTCAACTTTTGAACCCCGGGGGCGTTTTGGTCACCTGCTCCTGCTCCTATAACCTGAGCGAGCCCGAGTTTCTGGCCATCGTCCGGGAAGCCGCGGCGGACGCCCACCGCCAGGCCCGGCTGATAGAGCGCCGGGGCGCGGCCAAGGACCACCCGGCCCTGCTATCACTTCCGGAGAGCCTCTATTTGAAGTGCCTGATTTTGGAGGCGGAATGAAGTTGACGTATAGGGATTGCCAAAAGTTTTTTCCGATCCTTGAGATCCACAAATCCCCCTAACCCCCCTTTATTAAAGGGTGGAACTATAAGGAATTGCTGATAAAGTCCCCCTTTGAAAAAGGGGGATTTAGGGGGATTTAAGAACCGCCAAGTAGTGCCGCGGTCAGCCCCACCGCAAATTAACCCGCATAATCTTCCGCCAAGGTCTTTAGCCGGGCCATCAATCCGCCATAGGCCCGGAAGAGTGAGGGCAATTCCCGGAGACGATATTTGCCCATGAGCTTGAGCTGGTTTTTGAGGGACCGGGAGCGCTTGAACA
>JAGVPN010000269.1 GCA_020052215.1 Syntrophobacterales bacterium | reverse complement strand
GGGGAGCGCCGAGAGGCGCTAAAGTCCCCGGTTGATCAAGCCCTGGGCAAAATCCCGGGCCCAGCGGTTGACGGCCAGGACCTGCTCCAGGCTCTCCAGAGGCTGGGGCTGGTGGTGGTCCATGGTGGCTTCAACGGTTTTGGGGATGTCCATAAAACCGAGGCGGCCGCTAAGAAAGGCGGCCACCGCCATTTCGTTGGCGGCATTGAGCACCGCGGGCATGGTGCCTCCCGCCCGGGCCGCGGCATATCCCAGGGCCAACCCCGGGAAACGGGTCAGATCGGGAGTCTCGAAAGTGAGCCGGCCCACCTGGCACAGATCCAGGGGCGGCGAGTTCAGGGGCAGACGCCGGGGGTAGGTCAAGGCATAGGCAATGGGCAGGCGCATGTCCGGCACCCCCAACTGGGCGATCACCGAGCCGTCCACAAACTCCACCAGGGAATGAATAATACTCTGGGGATGGATAAAAACCCGCACCTGATCCACGGTCAGGCCGAAGAGCACCGCCGCCTCGATCACCTCCAGGGCCTTGTTCATCATGGTGGCGGAATCGATGGTGATCTTGGGCCCCATGCTCCAGTTGGGATGTTTCAGGGCCTGGGCCGCGGTGGCGCCCCGCAGGCGCGGGAGGTCCCAGGTGCGAAACGGTCCTCCGGAAGCAGTCAGCCAGAGCTGCCGCACATCTTCCCGGGGTTCGCCATTCAGGGCCTGAAAAATGGCGCTGTGTTCGCTGTCCACCGGGATGATGGGCACGCCCCGCTCCCGGGCCGCGGCCATTACCAGGGAACCTGCGGCCACCAGGGTCTCTTTGTTGGCCAGGGCCACCGGCAACCCGGCGTCAATGGCGGCCAGGGTGGGTTCCAGGCCCACCGCCCCCACCATGGCGGAAACCACCAGATCGGCCCCGGAGGCCACCGCCACTTCCCGGACCCCGGCCCGTCCCCAGAGAATTTCGGGGGCCTCGTCCTGGGACATCAGCTCCCGCAACTTGGCGGCCACCGTCTCATCTTGCACCGACACCCTCGCCGGGCGAAACTGACGTATCTGTTCGGCCAGAACCTTGAGGTTCTGGCCGGCGGCCAACCCAGCCACCGCAAACTCACCGGGGTGTTCCGCCACCACCGCCAAAGTGCTTTGGCCGATGGAGCCGGTGGAACCAAGAATAGCCAGGCGCTTCATGGAGCGAACCTGCCCTCGTTTATCACTACCCGCGCCCGGCCGCGTTTCGCCTTGCCGGCCCGGTAGGGAAATTTACAATATATAGACTACGTTATACAGATAGGTTTATTCTATCCGTTCACCTCCCGGCTGTAAAGCAATAAGGTGGGAGAGGGGTTCGGCGCGAGGAGGATCGATGCGCCATTGCTGGGTGGGAAAGGTGAGTTATCAAAGGACCGAGAAATGGTAGTTGACGATGAGGCGCAATTCGTCCACGGTCGCTTTGCCGCCTTTCCACTGCCAGTTATGGGCGTAGCATAGCCGGAGCCATAACCCTTCCAGAGAGGCGATCTTGGGCTTCCATTGGAGGTCAAGGTTGAATTCGTTCTCCTGGGGAACCGCCTGTCTGGTGGCGGGATTGACCCAGTTCCAGCCATGCACCCACAAGGCATAGGCCGTCACCCTCTCCAGGCCGAGGTGCTTAAAATTATAGGTACCCTGGATCATGAAGGCCCGTTCGCCGGAGTTGTTGAAATCCGAGTACTGGACGCTGGTGTAACCCGGATAGCTCCCCCAGCTCTCGAACATGTCCGCCCCGCCGATGGCGTTGTTGGTATAGGCCAGGGTCAGCATGGCCCCCTGGTAGCTCAGGTTCCCCCGCAGGCCGAATTGCCGGGTGGAAAAGGGGCGTCCGTAAAGCAGATTGCTCCCCGTGCTCTCCTGGTCGGTTAACTGGGCGGCCAGTTGAAAGCCTAAGCCGCTTTCATGCGGCAGGGTGTATTTGCCTTCCAGGTAGAAGATATTAATAATGTCCTGGGAATAGTAATTGATGGCGCCCAGGGAATATTGTTTGGTTTCCAGGGCGGCGCCGCCCACCGCCACTCCCCGGTCCCGGTTATTGACGCCGGCCGCCACGGACATCGGGACGAACTGGGTGGAATCCCGGGTCTTTATCCGGGTAAAATAGCCGCCGCCACCGCGGAACTCCGGCGCGCCGTCCTTCCCGCCGATATGGGCCCTGGCGGTGTAGGCCTCGAAGGTTTGGGGCACCATGCGGTTGTCATGCTGATTGATGTAGGGGGTGTCGTAGGCCTTGCGGAAGAGGTCCAAGACCACATGATCGTTGATTTTGACTTCGCCATAAACCTGGCCCAACACGTTGATATTGTTCTGAGGGGGTTTGAGGAGCAGGGTGCCGGGCCGGCCGGGAGGGGCGTAGAGATGGTCGGCAGTATAGCCCGCCGCGCCCACGGCGAAATGGTCCCAAAGATAGCCCGATTTAAACTCCAGGGCGCCCCCCAGGGCCCAGGCCTCGCTGTGGCTGTTGTCGTAATTTTTGCGTAAGAGGTAATAGGTGCGGGGTTTGACCTCCAGGGTGGCGTCCCGAATAACCGGCGGCAGGTCCTTCAGTTGTTCTTTCAGCTTCTCTTTCAGGGTGTTGCTGGGAAGCGGCGGCTTCTCCACGGGCTTTTTAAAGGTCAAATCTATGGACGTCTGGCTTTCCTCCACCGAGGTGGGAGGCAGGCGCTTCAGCCGCAGGGCCTCCTGCCCCCACACCGGGGCGCCGCTCCCCAGGAGGCCCACCGCCGCCATGACCAGCACAGCCAGGATAAGCAATCTTTTCACCGTCAGCTCCTTTCCGTGGGAAACGACGCCGATATCCTGAACTGGTTCCGGGAGAAGGTGAACGAAAGAGGCGGCGGCAACTATCAGACCATGATGAATGACGCCTTGCGGGCTTATATCCAGCATCAGGACCAGACCCTGGAAGAGACCATCCGCAAGGTGATCCGGGAGGAACTGCGGGCCCAGGGCTGAATTTTCCCGGAAACCCATACTCCTCCCTCCGTTCTCCAGTCACGCAGCCAAGAGCGCCAGGTTATGGCTCTGCGTTTTTGGCGCCTTGGCGTGAAGTTATCATTTTCCTCACCTCGGCTCTGGTTGCAGGTCGCCGCCCGGTTTTGTTCCGGCCTTGTCGAGTGTCGGTAGCCCTTTGATCTTTTCCCAGGATTTATCTTCGGCCTGTCGCAGCTCATAGATTTTTTGGAGGTTCAGCCAAAACTCCGGGCTGGTTCCGAAGAAATGCCCCAGGCGCAAGGCCGTGTCCCCGGTTATGGCGCGCCGGCCATTAAGAATCTCCGTGATGCGGTTCGTGGGCACCTTAAGATTGCGCGCCAACTCGGATGCGCTCATGTCCAGCTCTTCAAGCTGTTCGGCGAGATGCTCGCCTGGATGAATAGCCCTGCGTCCCATAATTCACCTCAATGGTAATCGACGATTTCAACACTGACCGGCCCTGGGGACCCTTGGGGCCACTCGAAGCAAATCCGCCATTGGCTATTGATACGGATGCTGTATTGATCCTGGCGGTCGCGCTTGAGCGCTTCAAGACGGTTGCCGGGCAGGTCCAGATCGAGAAGCGATGTGGCCGCGTCCAACTGATCGAGCTTCATTTCCGCTTGGCGCTCGAACCCGGCAAAGGCCTTGACCCGCTTTCCTTCGGCAAATTCTCTGGTTCGCTTGTCCCTGAAGCTAACGATCATATTTTATTCTATGGTTTGTTATCCGTTACGTCAAGCATAATGGTAGTATAGGGTGCGTTCTAGGCACCAGGCGGCGAAGCAGAGCTTCGCAGCCAACGGCGTTCCCAAGCAGGAGCTTGGGAACGAGGAAAGGAACTGCGGGCCCAGGGCTGAATTTTCCCAGAAAACCATACTGTTACCTCAGTTTTCACGACCAGGAAGATTGGGACAGTTCCTGTTTTCCTCAGGCAAGACCTAATAGAGCGGGAAAAAAAGGAAGTGTCCCTAATTTTCCATCAATACTCATAAAATTTCTGCTGCACCACCTTGGGGTCTTGGGTGTGCATCAGGGACAGCAGGGTGAGCACCCGGGCCTTGGAGGGGTTCAGTTCCTCCGCGGTTACGAAACCCAGCTTATCGTCGTTCACCTCGATATTGCGCCGCACCAGGCCGTGCCCCACCCGGGAGGCGCGCACCACTATAACCCCCTTCTTGGCCGCCTCGCTCAAGGCGGCAATGACCGGTTCGGTGCTGTTGCCGTCACCCACCCCGGCCAGGACGATGCCCTTGGCGCCCGCGGCCACCAGCGCATCCACCATATCCCGGGGGGCGTTGGCATAGGCATAGACAATATCCACCCGGGGCATGGCCTCGGCCTGATCCACCCGGAACTCGCTTTTGGTGGTGTGCTTCTGCCCCGGCGGCTCGAACCAGCGGTTCTGGCCGAAATAGGCCGCGCCCTGGACCCCGCGGTTCATGGGCTGGAAGGTCTCCACCGCGGTGGTGTTGGTCTTGGTCACCTCCCGGCCGCAAAAAATCTTGTCGTCCATCACCACGAACACCCCTCGGCCCCGGGCCTGGGGGTCCGCGGCCACGGCCACGGCGTTATAGAGATTCAAGGGGCCGTCGGGGCTGATGGCGGTGGCGGGCCGCATGGAACCCACCACCACCACCGGTTTGTTGCTGTTGACCACCAGGTGGAGGAAGTAAGCGGTCTCCTCCATGGTGTCGGTGCCGTGGGTGACCACGATGCCGTCCACCTCCGGGGTGGCCAGCAACTGGTTGATGCGTTTGGCCAGCTTGAGCCACACCGCGTTGTTCATGTCCTGGCTGGCGATGTTGGCGAACTGCTCGCCGCTGACCTGGGCGAGATCCTGAAGCTGGGGCACCGCGGCAATGAGGTTGGCCACCGAGAAGGTGCCGGCGGTATAGCTGGCCTCACCGGGCTTGGTCTGGGCCCCGGCGATGGTGCCGCCGGTGGCCAGGATCATGATTTTCGGTTTGCGTGCCTGGGCCTCCAAGACGCCGCCCGCAATCACCGCGGCCATGACCAGTACTGTCAGGCTGAAAAATCTTTTCATCAGTAGCTCCTTTCCGGGGCAGAGTTAATGGGGCGCGGTGCGCACCCGGATCGTGGCATGGTCGCGGTCCCGTTCCACGGCCCCAGCCGGTTCACCAGCATTGGCGCCGCATGATGTCCAGGATAACCGGGTCCATGGCGGCCAGTCCCAGGCGGGACAAGGCGCCCAGATTCCGGAGGGTGGCTTCGGGGCTGGCGCCGATGAATCCGTCCGTGGGCTTGACCACCGCGCCCTGGAGGGACAAGAGGGCGCTTTTTACCGCCGAGGCCACGGCCTCTCCCACTTTGAGGGCGCAGCCGGTTTTGGCCCCGTCACAGATCAGCATGGCGGTGCTTTCCAGGTGGTTCACCACGGCCCCGCCGATTTGCTCCACCGTGCCCCCCAGCAGGTAGGCGACCCCGGCAGCCACGCCGGCCCCGCTGCCGACGGCGCAGCCGCACATGGCGCTGAGTCGGCCGGTCAGGGCCTTGATGGTACAGGTAATCAGGTAGCTCAAAGTGACGGCTTGCATTATCCCCCGACCCTGGGGGAGTTTGGCATAGCCGGCCGCGGCCACGATGGGGATGCCGGCGGCGATGCCATGGTTGCCGCTGCCCGCCAGGGTCATGGCCGGGAGCATGACCCCGCCCATGCGGGCATCGATCCCGGCGGCGGCCAGCATCCCGGCAGTCAGGGCCATATCCGGCTGGAGCAGACCCTGGCTGACCAGGCGCTGTTGGGCCCGGCCCACCCCCAGGCCCGGGCCGTGCTCCAAGCCGTATTTCACCAGCCGCTCATTCATGTCGATCCCGCTCTGGATGTAGGAGAGATCGTCGGCGTCCAGATCCGTCAGGAGATGCACCATTTCGCCTATCGAGAGGGACGTCAGCCAGGTTTCCAACTCATCCAGGTGCTTATCCTCCCGGCCGCCGCCGCTGAGCCAGGGGTGAGTTTCCTGTCGCCGGCCGTTCAGGGTGAGGGATTCCAGGCGGTCGTGGCAGCCGGTAATGAGGGATACGGCCGTGTGGGGTCCGGCGGTAATCACCGTCTCGATATAAATACCCGAATGCCCCTCCTTGAGGTTAACTTTGACTTTGTCGGCTTGTAAAAGAGCCTGGGCCCGGCCCAGGGCCTCCGGGTCCACCCGGCTAAATACCTGGAGCCGCAGGCGGGGGTCGCCGGCCACGGCCCCCAAGGCCGCGGCCAGCCCCAGACCGCTCTGGCCGCCGGTACCGGGGATGATGACCTTCAGGGCGTTTTTATAGAGGTTGGGGTCAAGGGTGACTTCGATGGTATCAAGCTCTGAGGTATTCAGGAGGGAGGCGGCGATAGCCGCCCCCAGGCCAATGGCCGCGGGTTCAGTGCAGCCCAACCCCGGGCCGGTCTCCAGGTGCAGCAAATCCCGGACCCGGTTGTGCAGGATTTCTTTGACGGTGAAGTTCATAGTAACCTCCAAACTCGTTCCCAAGTTGGACGTAGGAACGAGCCTTTCATAGACGTTCGGCCCACCCAAAACTATGAAAACCGGTGGCAAAGGCGTCTCGCCTGTGTAGGGCGACCCATCGGGTCGCTTCTACAGCACCAACTTTCAAAGAATAAAAAAGGCGATGTTGGGCAGTTCATGGTTGGCCAATCCTTTCCCATTTTTCTCTAAAGTCGTCAATTTCGTATGCTCTCGGTTGAAGCCAATAGGATACTATGCCATCCTTCTCGCCCCTGTGTGCCCGTTCTTTTATCTCTTCGGGTGTCATGACGAAGACGCAAGGCACCTTATTGACATCATTCACGATAATCCAGAAATCACCCATAAGTCTCTCTAATGATTTTCCGAGTGGCACCGGAGAGCGATTGCTGAGCGTCTTCACCTGAAATGAGATAGTCTTTGTACAGTCCGTATTGTACGCGATGATGTCAATGCCTCTGGCGTTTCGAGATGTCGGCATGGCGTTCCAGCCGTGCAAAGACAATCTGTAACAAACAAAGTAAAGCCCTACGTTACCTGTGACCTGTGACTTTTTGTTCCGCTTGGTAGCCCGAATTTCCATGTTCCGTCCTTTTTCTCCTGCCCAAGTGGTACTTAGGAACGCTCTTGGGCAGTGAAGCTTCGTTTCGCCGGGTGGTGAGTGAGACGCGCCCTACACGGCACCGCCGGGGGCGGCGGGGCTACACCTTCCAGACACCCGCCCCCGGCTGTCCCACATTTTCAGAGCAGTTCCTCATGGACCCTTGGCCCACCCATAAGTAATGAAAAATCTGGTGGGGCGGGCCTCCATGCCCGCCCCCGTTGGTGGCACAGGTTTTCAACCTGTGCACCCGCACCGGTAAGATACCGGTGCCACCAAAAACTTTTCAGGTCAGACGAACTGTTACTTGGCATACTCGAATTTCGGCATGGCCTTTATCGCCTCTTTAGTGGCTCCCGGCAAGGTGATCTTGCCTTTTTCGATCTTGAGCTGCTTGGCGGGAATGGCCACATCGTGCCGATCTATCCCCAGGAAGCCCCCGGCCCCGATGATGGCAAAGGAGACCGCGGAATCCGGGGCGATGATGAGGTCATCCACCTTGCCGATCTTCTGTTTTTTATCGTTATAAACCGCTTTTCCCAGAATCTGCTTCTTGGCGCTCCAGCCTTTGGCCACGACCACTACTTCATCCACAGTAATGCCGAGGACCACCGGTTGCACGCCCGCCACCGGGGTCTGCGGGGCCGTAGC
>JAGVPN010000068.1 GCA_020052215.1 Syntrophobacterales bacterium | reverse complement strand
GTTGTTTAAGCTGCGGCGGAGAGTCAAAATTGACCCGGTAGAGAATCAGCCCGCCCGCATTCAGCTCCTTAAAATGACTGACAATCTTAGGCGTGATCTTGGTTCCGGGAATGCCGATGACCAACCGTTCGCCCACTAATTCTTCTAATTTCATAGTGATAGCATTTTAACCATGCAAATAATTTTTTGATACGATAGTTTGGTTCTTGATGGAAATCCAAACCTTTTTTTCCAGCGGCAGCAGTCTGACCTGGCAGGATTACTCCGTTCTTTTAGCGCTTCTCGCTCTGTTGATTTTTGTCGGCATTTACTTTGGCAGAGAAGAAAAATCCACGGATGACTTTTTCCTGGGGGGAAGAAAAATCCCGTGGTGGGCGGCCTGTCTGTCGTTTGTGGCCACGGAAATCAGCGCGGTGACCCTGATCGCGGTTCCCGCCATCGCTTATATGGAAAACTGGGAATATGCCCAGTTTTTTATCGGCTCTTTTCTGGCGCGAGTCGTCATCGCCTTTCTGTTTATCCCGGCTTTTTACCACTATAACTGCACCTCGATTTATGAATTCTTAAAATATCGGTTCGGGCAGGAAACTCAAATCGCCGGCTCGATCCTGTTTTTTATCACGCGCCTTTTGGCTTCCGGCGTCCGGCTGATGGTAGCTTGTTTGGCGGTGAGCATCTTAATCGGCTGGCCGATCATTCCGACTATCCTGCTTTTTTCGGTCATCTGCATTCTTTATATCGCCTGGGGCGGGATCAAGGCGGTAGTGTGGACCAATGTGGTTCAAGCCCTGACCTTCATGATTGCGGGAGTGGTGGCCATCGTCTTCCTGCTGACTCGTATTGACGGAGGAGCCGCTGCCGTTATCGCGCTTGCCGGCAACGCCGGAAAACTAAAAATCTTCAACTGGGGACCGGCGCTGGCGGAATCCGGACTGGCGGAATTTCTCCAGAGCCTGTTCTCGAATCCCAATTTATTTGTTCTGGCGACTTTGAACGGGTTTTTTGGCTCGATGGCGGCATTTGGGACTGATCAGGAAACCATGCAGCGACTTCTGACCGTGGAAACGCGCCAAGAAAGTCAGAAAACCATGCTTATGACACCCATCGGCAGTTTTCTAGTGATGATCATCTTCCTCTTTATCGGTGCTTGCCTTTATGCCTTCTATACCCAGCATCCTGGGATGCCGTTGCCTGAAAAATTGGACAATATTTTTCCGCATTTTATCGGGCAGACCATGCCTCCATGGATGAGAGGGCTGATGCTGGCGGCGATTGTGATGGCGAGCATTGACTCGCCTTTAGGTTCCCTGACTACTTCATTTGTCACGGACATCTATCGCCCGGTGATTTTTAAGTCGGGAACTGAACGCCACTATCTTTTAACTTCAAGAGTTTGTGTGGTGGTTTTTGGCATTATCTTGGCGTTCATCGCCTACTTTTTCAGCCATTTTGAAAAATTCCTCTGGCTGGCTTTTAAAATCGGCGGGGTCACCTACGGATCCTTACTGGGAGTCTTTCTCCTCGGTCTTCTGACCAAAAGGCGGTGCAACCGAGCCAATGTCGTGGCCATGGCTCTTGCCGCCCTGGGAATGCTGGTGCTGTTGATTCTTTCCGAGAA
The DNA here is from genome assembly GCA_020052215.1 of Syntrophobacterales bacterium. GTDB lineage: Bacteria > Desulfobacterota > Desulfobaccia > Desulfobaccales > 0-14-0-80-60-11 > 0-14-0-80-60-11. The sequence goes on along the minus strand of JAGVPN010000068.1, from coordinate 1,673 downwards.
GCAAATATTCCCCCTGGGATGGACCTGGCTTTTGTTGATCGGCACATTCTTGACTTTTGCCACCGGTTGGATTTTTGGGGAAAAAGCTGAGAGCGCAGCTGAGCCGCCCCCCAAAAACTGATCCATGGCCGTTTGGGGCATCCCCCAATAATGAAATTCATTGTAGGGGCGGTTCGCGAACCGCCCCTACGATTGGACTTTTACGTTAAAGGGAAGGCAACTCCGGCTCGGCCAGGCAGGCCAACAGCCCCGCCGCGGCCGTGAGGCCGCAGGGCAGCGCCGCTTCGTCGGGGTTGAAGTCGGGGGAGTGGAGGGCCTGGGCCCGGCCCCCGGGGGTGCGAACCCCCAGAAAAAAGTAGAAGCCCGGCGCCCGGGCGGCAAAGTAGGGAAAGTCCTCGCTCCCCATGGCCGGGTGCAGCAGCTTGAGACGCTTCGGCCCCAGGAGGGACTGGAGTATCTGCACCGCCTGGCCCGTGAGTTCCGGGTCGTTTTTGAGCATGGGGAACAGGGGTTCCACCGTGAGCTTGATTCCGGCCCCGGTGGCCTGGGTAAGCCCGGCGAACTGCCGCCGCAGGCCGTTCAAGACCTCCTGGCGCACCGTGTCCTGGAGGTAGCGCAGGCTGCCCTCCAGGGTGACCTCATCCGCCAGGATGTTGAAGCGGTTACCCCCCTGGATCCGGCCGAAGGTGAGGATCTTGGGGGAGCGGGCGTCGATCTGCTGGGCCAGGAAGCCCTGGATCTGATTGAGCACCTGGGCCGTCACCAGGATGGGGTCCACCCCCCGGTGGGGCGTGGCGCCGTGGGCCGATTTGCCGGTGACGGTGAGGATGAGGCGGTCGGCCCCGGCCATTACCACCCCCGGGCCATAGCGGATGTGGCCCGCGTCCAGATTAGGGGCCACGTGCAGGGCGCACACCGCCGCCACCTTGGGGTTATCCAGAACGCCGGCGGCCACCATGCCCTTGGCGCCGGAATCGCCCACCGGCGGGCCTTCTTCGGCAGGCTGGAAGATGAAGACGTAATCCCCGGCCAGGCGATCTTTGAACTCGCTGAGCAACCGGGCCGCGCCCAGGCCGATGGCCAGATGAAAATCATGCCCGCAGGCGTGCATCACGCCCTCCACCTGTGAGCGCCAGGGGAGGTTGACCTTCTCGGCGATGGGCAGGGCGTCCATGTCGGCCCGCCAGGCCACCGCCCGCCCGGGGCGGCCCCCCTTCAGCACCCCCACCACCCCGTGGCCGGCGATGCCGGTGGTTACCGTCAGGCCCAAATCCCTCAGATATGCCACGACCACTTCCCCGGTGCGCTCCTCCTGGTGTGAGAGCTCGGGATGCTGATGAAACTCCCGGCGCAGGACCGCCAATTCCTCGGCCAGACCCTGGGCCCGGGCCTTGATTTCTTCCAACAATTGCCTCATATCGGCATTGTACCGCGGTCCTGGCGCTCGGGGAAGGGAATTATACCAAGTTGCCGTCATAGAGGTAATTCTGGCTTTATGGTCGCAACCATCGTAGGGGCGGTTCGCGAACCGCCCCTACAATTCGGATTATTACTTGTTTGACGGCAACTTGGCATTATACCGAGTTGCAATCAAAAGGTAATTATTGGTAGCCGCAGGCTTTAGCCTGCGCCTGCACAGGCTGGAAAGCCTGTGCTACCATTTGAGTGCGAAG
>JAGVPN010000145.1 GCA_020052215.1 Syntrophobacterales bacterium | reverse complement strand
GGGAGGGGGGGGAAGTGCTGGCCCGGGCCTTCAATCAGCCCATCGCGCTTCACGACCCCACCGCCCACGCCGAGATTTTGGCGGTGCGGGCCGGGGCGCGGCTTACGGGGAATTACCGGTTGCCGGGGTTGAGCCTTTATGTTACCATCGAACCTTGCATCATGTGTGTGGGGGCGATGCTGGCGGCCCGGGTGCGGCGGGTGGTGTTCGGCGCGGCGGACCCCAAGGGCGGCGCCTGCGTGTCCCTCTACCGCCTGCCCGAGGATGCCCGCCTCAACCACCGCCTGGAAGTGACGGGCGGGGTGCGGGAGGCGGAGTGCCGGGAGTTGGTGCAGAAGTTTTTCAAAACGCGGCGCTAAAAGCGGGTTTTTGGTTCTGGGTTCTGGGAAAAAACTGGAAGCAGTCATTCACGGGCCTTTGGCCCGCCTGTAAATTATGAAAAGATGTGTAGGGCGGGCACTGCCCGCCGTTCCCGATCATCAAGTTCCCGATCATCAAGTGGTGCGTAGGACGCACCCTACGAAAGACTGTTCAAGATAGAGGATACTGATTCCCAGAACCCAGAACCCAGAACCCAACCGGAGGGGTACCGAAGAGGCCGTAACGGGGTCGACTCGAAATCGACTTGGGGGTTAATCACCCTCACGTGGGTTCGAATCCCACCCCCTCCGCCATAACTTATTGGCGAAAAAGGCGAAAAGGCGAAAAGGGTAGGGTCGTAAGCGCAATTTACCGCCTGGCGGTCAGGAGGGTGTGCCCATGGGACTGACATATATCAGCAAGAATTGTGAGATCTACCTGGGCGAGGACAACGCCTACCGGGACGACATGGGCAGCCTCCCCCTGGATTGCATTATTACCGCAGAAGAGTATAATGCCCTGCCGGAGGAGCAGAAAAAAGATTACGCGGTCCTGGTGCCTAAAAGCAGGGGTCAGGGGCCAGGGGCCAGGGGTCAGTAAGGTCGGGCGGGCATCGTCAGCCAAGACCTAGGCTGCAAAATGATGTAGGGCGGGCATTGCCCGCCATTCTGGGAGCGCCGGGTGCAGCCTAGCCAAGCCCAGGCCGGAAGCCTGGGCCACCAGGGGCAGAGAGTGGTTTTAAGTCCCCCTGCCTTAAAGGTGGATTGGGAGGGATTTTCCCGCGCCCCATAATCCCCCCATCCCCCCTTTAAAAAAGGGGGGGTAGTATCATAGAAGAAGTTTACTCCTGCGGAGAGATGCCCGAGAGGCTGAAGGGGCACGATTGGAAATCGTGTGAGCGCCTAATAAGTGCTCCGAGGGTTCGAATCCCTCTCTCTCCGCCATTTTTAGGGTTTTCGGTTTTCAGTTTTCGGTTTTCGGTAAACAGGCAAGATACGGCGGCTGGGAGGAGTACCCACCTGCTGGAGCTTTGGTGTATATGAGCAAAAAGCGGTCTTGTTTCTTTCCTACCGAAAACTGAAAACCGCAAACCGGAAACCGTCATCTTATGGCTTACCAGGTATTGGCCCGGAAATGGCGTCCCCAAAACTTTGAGGAAGTGATGGGCCAGGAGCCCATCACCCGCACGCTGCAGAACGCCCTGGCCGCCGGGCGGGTGGCCCACGCCTTTCTGTTCAGCGGCCCCCGGGGAGTAGGCAAGACCTCGGTGGCCCGCATCATGGCCAAGGCCCTCAATTGCCTGGCCGGCCCCACCCCCCACCCCGACAACACCTGCCAGCTGTGCCAGGAGATCACCAACGGCTCCTGTCTGGACGTTCTGGAAATCGACGGCGCCTCCAACCGGGGCATCGACGAGGTCCGGGACCTGCGGGAAAAGATCAAGTACCTGCCGAGCCAGGGCAAATACAAAGTCTACATTATCGATGAAGTGCACATGCTCACCAAGGAGGCCTTCAACGCCCTCTTGAAGACCCTGGAGGAGCCTCCGGCCCATGCGGTCTTCATCCTGGCCACCACCGAGCCCCACAAGGTGCCGGTGACCATCTTGTCGCGCTGCCAGCGCTACGATTTTAGGCGCATTCCCACCGGGGTGATCCAGGCGCACCTGGCCAGGCTGGCCGACCAGGAGGGCTGGCGGATTGACCCCGAGGGGCTGGCCCTGGTGGCCCGGGCCGCGGAAGGGGGCCTCCGGGACGCCCAGGGGTTCCTGGACCAGGTGGTGACCTTCGGGGGCGACGGCGTCAGCGTTGCCGAGATCGCCCGCATCCTGGGGGTGACGGACCGGGGGGCGCTGTTAGGCGCCCTGACGGCCATCATCGACCGCCACGGCCCGGACCTCCTCAGTCTCATCGAGGCGTTGTACAACCAGGGCCAGGATTTGGGCCGGTTCTACCAGGACCTGATCCTCTACGCCCGGCATCTTTTGGTGGCGGGGCTCCATCCCGAGGCCCGGCACCTGGCCGCGGTGGCCGACACGGAGTGGGACGCACTGATCGCCCTGGCCCGGCGAACCCCGGCCGTCCACCTGCACAACCTCTTGAGCGTGCTGCTCCTGGGGGAAGAGGAATTGAAACGGGCGCCGCAGCCCCGACTGGCCCTGGAGGTTCTGCTCCTCCGGTTGATTCATCTGGAGCCGGTCTTGCCCCTGGCGGACTGGCTGGCCCGGCTGGACACCCTGGAGAAGCGCCTGGAATTAGGACCGTGGGTGGCGTCCGGGTCCGCCGCCGCCGGGGAGCGCCAGGCGCGTCCGAGCGTTCCGGC
>JAGVPN010000109.1 GCA_020052215.1 Syntrophobacterales bacterium | reverse complement strand
GGTGCCGGTGATCCCCATGGCCACGCCGATATCCGCCCGCTTCAAGGCCGGAGCATCGTTGACCCCGTCCCCGGTCATGGCCACCACCTCTCCCTGCTCCTTGAGGATATCTATCAGGCGGAGCTTATGTTCCGGGGCCACCCGGGCGAACACCCGGACCTCCCGGAGCGCCTCTTTAAGCTCCGGATCACTCAGTTTGTTGAGCTCAGGACCGGTTATGACCGTGTGGGATTCCTGTCCCGGAGGAATCAGGCCCACCTCCCGGGCGACCGCGGAGGCGGTGACCGGGTGATCCCCGGTGACCATGATTACCCGGATGCCCGCCTGGCGGCAGTGTTCCACGGCCTGGCGGGCCTCCGGCCGGGCCGGGTCGATCATGCCCACCAGCCCTACCCACACCAGTTCCGGGTCAGCCGCATCCGACTCCAGATCCGGGAGTCCAGGCAGACGCTGGTAGGCCAGGCCCAGGACCCTGAGGGCCTCCTGGGCCATTTCCGCCGCCTGGTCGTGGACGGCCTCCCGGTCTTCGGCGCTCATGGTCCGCTCGCCCTGGGCGGTCAGCATCATCGGCGCCCGGGGCAGCAGGCGTTCCGGCGCCCCCTTGACGAACATCAGCACGCCGGCCGGAGCCTGATGGAAGGTGCTCATGCGCTTGACGTCCGAGGAAAAGGGGATCTCCGCCACCCGGGGGAATTTTCGCGGGAGCGCCTCGGGGTCCAACCCCGCCTTCCGTCCCAACACCAGGAGGGCCCCCTCGGTGGGGTCGCCCCGCACCGTCCAGACGCCGTCGTTTTCTTCCAGGGCGGCGTCATTGCACAACATGGCGATCCGGGCGATCTCGGCCAGCACCGGGTGATCCTCGGGGCTCACCACGGCGTTGCCGATCCCAAACGCGCCCGAGGGCTCATATCCCGAGCCGCTCACCTCGATCATCTCTCCATCCAGGAAGAGGCGACGGACCGTCATTTCATTCTTCGTCAGGGTGCCGGTTTTGTCGGTGCAGATCACCGTGGTGCAGCCCATAGTCTCCACCGCGGGCAGGCGCTTGACAATGGCGTTCTTCCGGGCCATGCGGGTGGTGCCGATGGCCAGGGCCCCGGTGACCACCGCGGGCAGGGATTCCGGCACCGCGGCCACGGCCAGGCTGATCCCCCAGATCAGCATCTCCAGCCATGGGTGCCCCCGTAATACTCCCAGAACTGAGGCGCCCACGGCCACCGTCAGGCAGATAACGGACAGGACCAGGCCGATGGTGGCCATGCGGGCTTCCAGGGGGGTCTTTTCCTCGGTCACGTCCTCCAACATCCGGGCGATCTTGCCGAACTCCGTGTCCATGCCGGTGGCGATGACCACGGCCCGCCCCCGGCCGTAGGTGATCACCGTGCCCCCGAATACCATGCACTTGCGGTCGGCCACGGCCATGTCGGGGTCGGCCACCGGCGCCAGATTTTTGCCCGCCGCCAGGGACTCCCCGGTGAGGAGGGCCTCGTCCGCCTTCAGATTGATCTCCTCCAGCAAGCGGGCATCCGCGGCCACCCGGTCGCCGGTGTGCAACACCAGCACGTCTCCCGGCACCACTTCCCGGGCGGGGATGGCCCGCTCTTTACCGGCCCGGACGACGGTGGCCACCGGCGCCGCCAGCTTCTGCAAGGCCGCGGCGGCCTGTTCCGCCCGGTATTCCTGGACAAAGCCCAGCACCACGCAGGCCAGCACAATGGCCAGAATGACCCAGGCATCCAGGCTTTCCCCCAAGAAAAAGGAGATCACCGTGGCCGCCAGCAGGATGGCGATCAAGAGATTGGCGAACTGCCGCAGCAGGATGCGCCAGGCAGAAATCTTTTTGCCCGCGGCCAACTCATTGGGGCCGAAGCGCTCCAGGCGCTCCAGGGCGTCGGCATCGCTCAGCCCCTGGGGTCCGGTATCCAGCGTCTCAAAGACCGCCTCCGGCGTGAGCGCGTGGTAATTGATGACTTCCGTTGGCATAATCAAACCTTATTTATAGGTGGAAAAAACCTCTGCTCTGAGATCCACAAGTTTGTCAAGGGTGCGTCTTACGCACCAATTGATGACCGGGAACGGCGGGCAGTGCCCGCCCTACACATCTTTTCATAATTTACGGGTGGGCCAAAGGCCCATGCGGCTCCAATTAGGCGGTACATCGGCAAGTCTCATGAAGGCCGCTCCTCCATAAAAATGTCCATTGAGCGCGCATCGGTTTTACACCGGCCTGGACACCGCCCGGCTGAGGTTCGGCACGATGTCCAGGTAGACTTCCGAGTAGTTCAAGCGGCCCTGCCTGAGGGCGTAGAAGGCGTTCAGCATCAGGGACGCCACCATGAGATTGGCGAAGAGCAGTTGGGGGGCGCCGGCCTCCATGAGTTCCTCGCAGGACAGGGCGGCGGGATTCCGGTCCCGGGGGTGGGCGATTTCCGGATGATAGCGGGCCAGCGAGGGGGTGAGATCCCGGCCCCCCTGGCGGACGTAGACCTGGACGTTGCCGTCCTCGTAGTCGTTGCCCCCGGAAATGAGGCTGAGGTCGGCCAAAGAGGACACGTGCCTACTGACCAGGTGGCGGGAGGCGTGGTTGTCCACCATCAGAAAGACCACCGCACCTTCGCCGATCAAACGGGCCACGTTGTCCTCGGTGACGTATTCGGGCACAGATCGAAAGGCCACGGCCTCGAACTCCCGGGCCAGTTCCCGGGACTTCACCTCCGCCTTGTTGCCCAGGCCGGAGAAAGCCTGGCGGGCGGCATTGCCCCGCTCGAACCGGTCCCCGTCAATGAGGGTGAGACGAGCGCCTTCGCCGGAATATTGCAGGTAGCGGCAAAGAAAAGGGAGCAGGGCGCAGCCGATGCCCCCGATGCCGATGGCCTTGATTTCTAACATAAATAGCTCTCAGCAGTTAGCAGTTAGCGGTTAGTGGTTAGTGGTAATGACAGCCCAGGTTGTCACCCAATCATCTTATGGGCTCTCGGCCACGACAAAGGGAAAAAAATGTAGAACAGCCGCCCTCGGCTGTTCATTGGGTAAACCGGCTTTCAGCCGGTTCACCCGCACAGGCTGGAAGCCTGTGCCACCAAGACTTTTGTCGATCCTGAACCCTGAGGAAGGACCACTGACCTAATTTTTCAGTGTCAAAACAGCTTATTTCAAACATGACAATGTATGTTAACCTCTATTGCCCTAACTGCTAACTGCCGCCCCTCAGGGGCCAAACTCTATCGGCCGAGGCAGGGGAGTGACTTTCCGGTCCACTTCCCCGGTCCATCCCGCCTCCGGCGGCGCCTGCTCCCAGGGGATGGGGTAGGGGGAAAACAGGCGCTCCGGGGGGATCGGACCCCGAGCCCCCTGGACGACCACGGAGCAAGACAGGGTGAGGTCGGTGTCCAGGTTGCCGATGGTGAGGTGGAAGCCGTCTTCGAAGCGTTCGTCCTGCGAGTCCCGCCAGGAGTGAAACGCTTCCACCCCGGCATGGCTGTGGATGGTGCCCAGGCGCATAAGTCCCGGGGGGAACTCCCTGACTTCGTATTCGCAGTGGCCGCCCCCCACGGTCTGGTGAGGCACGAACAGTTCATAAGTCCGGGTGGCCTCCCGCCAGGCCAGCAGGGCCACGGCCTCGCTTTCGTAGCGGGCATAAACAGCCCGGAAAAAGGCCACGGCCTCCAGGAGCACGGCCGCGGGCAGGAGAGGAGCGCCCAGGCGGACTTCGGGCCCCTGGGACTCAAGCCAGGGAATGCCCGTGGCCGGGACCACGGCCTCAAAGAACGGGGTGCGCTTCACCAGGAATAAGCCATCCTGGGTGAGGAGGTAATAGATGGTGTCTGCGGGTGGGGTGAAATCCCGGTCTTTCAGGTAAATAGGTAACATAGAGCTTTGGGGCTGGCCAGGGCTTTACCGTGAAAATCCAAATCCCCCTAAATCCCCCTTTGCCAAAGGGGGACTTTAAAACCCCCCTTTGAAAAAGGGGGGTAGGGGGGATTCTCATCCCCGGGGGCGAAGTATTTGTGGTTCATGAACGTTTAGTCATGAGCTTACAGGCTCAGCGGTTTTATACTCGGAAAGCCGAGTCGCTCAAGATTGACGGCGCTCCGGTTGGCCTGGTGGTTCTTACCCATCCTGGACAGGCCGGCTTCCCCACCGGGAAAAATCCCGGGAACCTCCCCGATGGCGGGGCAGGTCCGGGCTGGCGCTAGAGGGTCGGAGCGATGACCACCAGGAGCCGCAGGCGGGTATGGGCCTTCAGGCCGTGGGGTTCGGCCACCGGCATGATCTGGGTCTGTCCGGCCCTGGCCGGCATTTCATGGGCGCCGGTAAACTCGCCTTCCCCTTCCAGGATGATGAGGGCGACGTC
>JAGVPN010000339.1 GCA_020052215.1 Syntrophobacterales bacterium | reverse complement strand
CCGTTGACGCCGACTGCTCCGTCCGGTGGCCTCCAATACCGACTTCACGGTGGCTACCGGGAAGGTCTTGGCCACGACCCCCAGGCTGATGTAATCCGTAATCCGGCTGCCTTTGGGGAGTTCTGCAATTGTCCGTGCCATCTGCGGTCCTCCTGTATTAGGTTGACACAGGATACCACAGAATTATCATTAAGTGAACAGTATTGCCCCTAAATCCCCCTTTTTCAAAGGTGGACTTTAGCAGCAATTCCCTGTAGTTCCCTCCTTTGGTAAGGGGGGACAGGGGGGATTATCAAGCTTCCCATAACGGAAAAAACTTTTGGCAATTGCTATATTAATTGTTTGACGGCAACTTGGTATGAGGCTTTCTCTGATATTTGGACAGTTCCTTTACATGCTTCACATACGGGGATAATAACTGACCATAGTGAGGACTTCCCAGTCTTCGTAAGGCGGCAGTAGGCAGGCGTAAATGCCGATCTCCATAGCTTCCTTGATAATCCGACGATGCGCTTCCAGGCTCTTGTCACAGAGAAGCACGACCCGGCAATATTGGCAGGCCACCTTAAATTTGGAACATACCCCCGGACCGAAGATGCCAATAGCTTCACAGTCCACAAACACCGTGGCGCATTGCTTTTTCCGCAAGAATTTCATCACCTCCCGGGGGTTGGCCGCTACCCGGGCAGTATAGCCGTTCTCCCGCAAAAGCATTGACAGGCTTTGACGCAGGGGTTCATGCACCACCAGAATGACTATGGAGGGCCGTTCTTTTCTGGGCGACTCGCTGGTTAATCTTGAATCCATGCAGGTAGTTGTAAACTCCTTGAGGAGATGGTCGGTCCATACAAATAAAAGCCCCACGATAGAAATATCGCGGGGCCGGCAAAGTGAAACTGTAACAAGGGAGGAAAGTATGTCCGAGACTTTCCTTAATGACTACTTTATGCAAGTTTTAGGCCATTAAAGGTAAACGCCTTCTCATCGGCCTTTCTGAGGTTTTTGTAAATTATTTGTTTAAAATCCGACTGTAAGGTTTGGCAATTTGCTGTATATCTCCCTTTGATTATTTGAAAAATAGACTGTGCAATAATCGACTCCCTTTTTTGATTTATGCAGATGGTTATCGTGGTCAGCGGCCCTGGGATCAGAGGATTATCCTCAATTGAGAGTGAGACCGATGCTGCCTTCGGCCAGGCAACGGACCAGGTCCTTGAGTTCGAAATCGCCCACGGCAAATTCCAGTTCACCCCAGGAGTTAAAGGGGATCAATCGGTGGACGAAGCCCGGACCAAAGGGGGCGGGCACCATCATCCACATGTAGGCCTGGGGCGGATCTTCAGGCCCTTTGAAAAAGCGGTAAAAGCTGGAGTTCGTGGCAAATTGCGTAATGAAGCGGGCGAAGATGCGTTGATCGCTTTTGATGGTATCCGGAATGAGGTATTCCTGGTATTCCCCATCGCCCAAGCAAGGCTCCGGGGCCTGGTCCGGGTAGCAAACTCTGCTCATGGTCACCTCCCTGGCACGGCGCGCCGGGTTCTCTGGTCCCCTTTTCCACCCTGGCAGGATTATGCAGGCACCCTGATTAATGGCAGTTCCGGCTCCGGCGGCGGCGACAAAACCGTTAGGGAGTTGCGGACGGCGTGTTTTTCTGGATCTCCTCCTTCATCCGCTCGGAGAACGCCATTCTGAAGGTGTCGATATCCATGGCCTCATCAAATCTACCGGCCAGGTAAAGGCCCATACCCTTATACATCTGGGCATCCTGGAAATCCGGCTTGATCTTCAGGGCCCGGTCGAGATACTCGAAGCTGTCCGGATAACGGCCTAGCCCCAGCAAGGCATGCCCGGTGGCCGTCAAGGCGTAGAGGTTATCGCCCTCGCGGGATAGGACCTGATTGAGCAGGGCGAGGGATTCCTCGCAGCGCCCCATATCGGTCAGGCAGTAGGCCTTCAACTGCATGGCCATCAAGTTTTCCGGCTCTCGGGCCAGTTCCCGGTCGCAACAAAAGACCGCCTCTTCCAACAGGCCCTTGGACACCAGGGCCTTGGCGCCGTCAAGCCAGGGGATCTCTTTTTCCACCCCGATGATCTTCAGCATCAGGCTCTCGTAAGTCTGCTCCACTACCCGTTTGCCTATCGACACCACCGGCAGGCCATGCCCCGGGAGCAGGTTGGCAATATCTTTCTTGAGCAAGGCCTTGATCCCGAAAAGGTAATGATCCAGCCGGCCCCCGGCATTGGCGTCGACCTCAGCCATGGCGTGGGGTATGGCCATATCCCCGGTAAAGGCGGTTTGGGTGGGGGCGTGATAGAAAGACAGGCCGTCGATGGTGTGGCCCGGGGTGTAAATCACTTCCCAGTCATCGCCGCCCAATTCCAGAATTTCCCCGCCCTGGAGCTCGGTCACCCGGCAGCCGAACTTTTTCACCACCTCCTTGAGCTCCGCCGGGCTGTCCTTATGCAGGAGCAGCTCAAAGCCCCCGCTTTCGGCGAGTTCCGGATAGGCCCGCAGCAATTCGAAGGCGCCCATGGAATGGTCCCGGTGGCCGTGGGTCAGGACGATCTTTTTGATGTCCTCGGGCCGGAAGCCGAGCTTGAACAGGTCCATGAACCCGGTATAGTCGTTGCCGGGGTCCACGATGGTGAGATAATCACCTTTGATCACATAAACGTTGGAAGAGTAGTCATACCCCAGCAGGTAATAGAATTTCTCAAAAAATGGGTCGGAAGAATTAAACACCTCGGCCAGGGTCAGCCACCCCGGGTGTTGGGGTTCTTGCTCCGCCGGTGAATCGCCTTCGGGGGACGGTCCCCACTCGACCGGTGATGCGCGCCTGTCCTCGTGGTGGATATTCTGGGTCATAAGTTATGGGGTTTCCTTTCAGAGTGAGTTATAAAAATTAGTTCGGGTTAATCGTTGGGCTCGCAACCCTCAAGGGGTTTGCCCCGGAACCCGGGGGACGGTCCGGGAACCGGGACCCTGATCTCCCCGGGAAGGGTGAGTGCGTCTTGCGGCCCCGGGCCACCTATGGTAAAGAATTACCCAATCAGGCAGAGCGCCCGGCGCCGGCCGCCGCGGTGCCATCCCGGCGACTTTGACCCGGGGAATGCACCAGGCCGAATCCAGACACCCGGAGAAGCCTAGGCGGAATCGGCGGCGCCCCGCTGCCGTCACCACCCATGAACTGCCCCAAGTGCGATAAAACGTTAGAGCCGGATCGACACGGCCAGCTCATCTTCGACGGCCAGGTCTGGTGCGAAGACTGCCACCGCTACGATGACCGGTTGCTGGAGCGGCGCTCCTTCCAGGACTTGGAAACCTGGGCGCAACGGCTCTGCCGGGCCTTCGGCCAGGAACCGGTCCATCTCCGCCGCGATCCGGATTACCTGCCCGATCCCAGGAAGTACTGGGACGGAGCCACTTTTCTCCTGGGCGAGGCCTTCCACGAACCGCGCTGCCTCATGCTCCATCCCCCGGGCCACCAACTCATGTCCCTGTGTCATGAACTGGCCCACCTCTTCACGGGCCAGGATCACACCGAGGCCTGGGCCCGAAACTTCGCAACCCTGGTGGCCTGGGTCAAAATGCGGCTTTGAGGCGCTGG
>JAGVPN010000094.1 GCA_020052215.1 Syntrophobacterales bacterium | reverse complement strand
TTGACCGGCTCGCTTGACACTTCGGGTTACCCCTGGTGCCGAGCCGTAACTTCATGGTGAACAGGCAATTACCATGGATAGAACCTTGCATCTATCTAAAACCGCCAGAACTTAGCCTGGCGCACCAAGAGGCTCTTATGGATAATTAAAAGTCTTTTAACCGAAAACTGAAAACCGAAAACCGAAAACGGTATTAGTGGCAGCGCCAGAGCCTGCAGGGGGATCGATGCCAGGATGCTGGGGTTGTCGGCCATGGCCAGGGGCTTTTTTGGCGGCATCGTGCTGGGTAATCTTCTGGCCTGAGAAGAAATCGGACTCAAGGAAGCGCTGCTACCCTGATAAAAATTCTCTTTGAGCCTTTGGTACCCCAGCCGGTACCCAGATAATAGATAAACCCTAATATGCCCACGAATGGTACCCAGATAAAATTAAAGGGCCAGCTTTATCAGCTAACCCCCTTGATTTCCTTGGAGCCGGCAAGGGGGGTCGAACCCCTGGCCTGCTGATTACGAATCAGCTGCTCTACCACTGAGCTATGCCGGCTTTACCGAGCAAATTTTACACCTCTTACCCGAATTTGCCAACCCTACAATATCCTCTTTAGGGGTAATGCTCCCCTAAACCCCGCGGGGTATGGTTTTGCCGGGAGGAAAACCGGGGTCAGAAGAGCCAGGGGCCATGATTGCTTTATCCCGGCCCCCTGAAAGGTGTGGACGGTCAGTAGGGTAGTTCAAGGCGGCCACCATCTCTGCCCCGTGAAGGCGTCCAAGCCAGCCACACCGCCTGCGGACTCGGGTGGCTTTGGCGCTTACGGGGCGCGGTCAAGATGGGCCATTAAACCAGGAGGGCCAGAGCCAACCTTTCAATGAGGCCCTGGTTTTCCAGTTTTTCCCGCCAGAGAGCGGTGATGGCCGCTACTCCCAGGTAAGCCCCGGATATGGCCCCCGCCATAGCCCCCAAGGTATCCCGGTCGCCGCCGTTCAGGACCGCGCCCAGGAGGCAGTCCTCAAAGGAGTGGGGCTGGGCCAGGAATGCATAAATGGCAAACGGCAGGGATTCGTGAATTCTGACCGATTTCCCCAAGATTCTGGCCGCCTCCGGACCGGGAACCTTACTCTTCAACAACGTCCTTACCAGGGATAATTTCTCCTTGATTTTCGAGGTGTTGGCCAGCCTGAGCAGCCGTTTTAAAAAATTGTCCCGGGGGAAAGGTTTCCCCGGGTCCAGGTGCACCGCCATGGCCACCGCGGCGGCCTGGACCGCAGCCCCATCCTGGGCCAGGGGATGGGCGTGGGTGAGAGCGGCGGCAGCCACGGCCTGGTTATACAGGTCCGGGGCGGCGTGAAAGAACAGACCCAAGGGCGCCACCCGCATGGCCGCCCCGTTGCCCTGGGAGCCCTGGCCGTCAAACAAACTCCGGGCCGCCTCCTCGTAAGTGAGGCCCGATTTTTCCACCAGCTGAAAGATGGTGGGCGGCCCGGAACCATACCCCCGCCAGGGTTCCCGGTTGAAATGGCGGTGAAAGGTCCGGCCCAGATGGGGGGGATCCAGTTCACCCCGCTCTGTTAGGGATTCGGCCAGCCCGATGGCCATGGCCGTGTCGTCCGTATAGCGCAGGACGGGGGCGGCGGCAATGGCGGCCCGGAGCCGGCCCTCTTCCGGGAAGCGAAAGGCCAACTCCCCGATGGCATCCCCCAGGGCGCTGCCAAGCATGCACCCCAGGTATTTGCCCCACAGCTTGGCTTTGGTTCCCTGCATAAACCCGGCCTTTCCGGCCCTCTTGAGTGAGCTATCAGCTATCAGCAGTCAGCTATCAGCTATCAGCAAAAACCAGAACTTATCAAATCTGGTCGATAACGATTGATTTGCTGGAATAATACAACCAGTTGTTATGATTCACAAAGCTTACCGCTGATAGCTGAACGCTTACGGTTTTAAGCTATCCGGCCTGAAGCGATTTTATGAATCGGTCCTGCATGAGCCTGGGGCATTACCCCCTGGAAGAGAGAGTGAGGCGGGAGCCGAGGTAATTCCCTTGCCGCCCCATTATACCAAGTTGCCGTCAAACAAGTAATAATCCGAATTGTAGGGGCGGTTCGCGAACCGCCCCTACGTGGGTTGCGACCATAATGCCAGAATTACCTCTATGACGGCAACTTGGTATAAGGCCCGGGATCTTCCTCCCGGCAGAGTTCCCGAATGATCACCTGCTGGATGGCGTCCCGGCTCCGGCGGTAGGCCTCCAGGCCGCACCCATAGGGGTCTGGCACCGGTCGCGGCAGCGCTCTCACGGCGCCCTCCGGGGGTATCCACCCTTGCAAAGCCTGGCCGGAAAGATTGACCAGGAGGCGATACTCCGTAAGGTCAAAGTCTTCCAGCCCCTTGGAGCGCAGGCCCGCCAGGCTCACCCCCATCTCGGCCAGCACCTTCAGGGTCTCCGGGGCCACAAACCCCAAAGGGTTGACCCCGGCGGAGGCCGCCTCCCAGCGATCCCCGCACCGGTGCCGGGCCAGGGCCTCCGCCATGATGCTGCGGCAGGAGTTTCCCAGGCAAATGAAGAGGACTTTGGGTTTGGGCATAACGGCTGGTTTCCCGCACCGGCGAGACGCCTGTGCCACCAATCTTCATTATTCCAGGGGGCTGGGGACCCTTACGAAAACGTCCCCCGGCCCTCCCCTCAAGTTTTACTCTTCCCCCACCACCAGCACCGCCGCCCCCTGGATCTGGCCCCGGCGTATTCGGCGTAGCCTCCGTCCAGGGTGTAGCCGGTGAAGCCGGGGTGGTCGCACAGGTTCTCCCGGCCTCCCCGGCAATAGCGGCAGACCCCGCAGGCGTGGACCCGGAGGAGCACCTGCTCCGGACCCGGTTGAGGCGCCGGCACTTCCAGCCATTTCAGGGGCTGCCCCGGCTCCTCCAGCACCATGGCCCGCATGGTTTTGGGCTTGGTCATGCTGCACCCCCCAGGCGTTCTCCCGCAACTCTGCCGATCAAGCGGCTCAAGGCAGTCTCTCACCCACCATAAGGATTCCTGGGGACACCATCAAGCTAAAAATTCGCCGGGGGGGAAATTCCGCGCCCCGGTTACCGCCGGGCCGGGGGAATCCGCCGTGGGGCAACCAATACCGGGCCGGTTGCCCGACCCGGCAAATTGTGCTACAAGGGGTCTATGAACTATAGTTATAGCGTTTGCCATAAATTCCTTCCGTCTGGAGGTTCTTAAATCCCCCTTTTTTAAAGGGGGGTAGGGGGGATTATCAGGCTTCCCATAACGGAAAAAACTTTTGGCAATTGCTCTATCTAATCAGACGGAGTTTCCCATGAGCGCTTTCAAGACCATGTCCCAAGGCTTGGTGGCCGGTCTGGGTCTCACCTATGAACCCGTGGGGGTTACCATCTACCGGGAAAGCGACCCCCTCCCCGCAGACCTGCCTTTGGCCCAGGAAAACCTCAAAAGCTACTGCCAGGCCCTGGCCCTGGCCGGCAAAGGCCGCACCCTGCTCTTAGCCAAAGAGCAGATGGGCTGCAAGCTGGGCACCTCGGTGCTGGGGTTCGAGAAAGACCCGGAGGCCTTTCTGGACGACGGCGTCCTGGAGAAATACGGCGTGGGCCTCTACGGCACGGAAGAGGCGTCCGCCGCCACCATCCTTAACTCCACCTACCTGGAGCCAGGCAAGACCCGGGCGGTCCTCATCGCCCCTCTGGCTAGCTTCCGGGAACCCCCCAGGTGGTGGTGTTCACCGCCGACAGCGAGCAGGTCATGTGGCTGCTCTACGCGGTGAACTACGATAAGGGCGGCAGAATGGATTTACCCCAGTCGGGCGGGGCGTTAGGGGGCTGCGCGGATATCACCGCCCTGCCCCTGCTTCAGGGGGTCCCCAACGTCACCTTTCTGGGCCTGGGGTGCCGCCTGAAATCGGCCCTGGACGCCTGCCACCTGATGATGGGCGTCCCCGGGAACACTTTGGCGGCGATCCATCAGCACGTCCTGGACATGGCCAAGCCCATCGCCATGCTCAGAAACGCCCGGGCCGGGGCTGGAACCTGAGGCGCACCCGATAATAAAACTACCTATACCCGATGGCGAGCCGATGTCAACCAGAGGGTTTAAAGTGTAATGGTCAAGATTTGACTATACACCTCTCCATCACGGCATAATATCATCGGACAAAAAAGGATTCTGGAAATCCCCCCACAAAAGGTCAATTCCGCTATTCAGATCATATCTGGCTTTTTTCTCGGCCATGCGATAATTACCGAAGCTGGCAAGATATCTTATGGATGAGTGTTCCTATGGAACATGAATGGCTCGTTCCCAAGTTCCACTTGGGAATGCCCATTTTCCGCCCAAGCTCTGCTTGGGCACCCTACTTCGTAATAAATAAAGTAGGGTCGCCCTGTGTGCCTATCTTTATCAAGAAACCCGCAACCACACCTCGGTTGTTTTTGATACCTTTTCGGAAAGCCTGATGCCGACCTCACCTGAATCAGCTTCTTTAACGGACTGCCCTTCAACTTGGATCTCCATAACCTTAGCAGACCGGCACCATCCCGAATCGCAGAAAATTACAGGCATTCCCTCTTTTACAGTAATACCATCTGAGCGAAACACAATTACATGCCCTTTGCGATGGAGTTCAAAAGGGGGAGGGATTTTAATAGCTCGAGAGGGGTGAAATTCAACTAAACCTATCTGGTACAGAGCATCACGTGCGTCATCTTTGGAAATATATCCCCCAACCACATTGAAATAGAGCTTAAAGAGTTCATAAGTCGTTAGTAAACCTCGTTCATCATTCCTTGCATCTTGGATTTGGGTTTCATTGAATGGGGGGTTAATCCGCTTTTCTGGCGGTAGATATCGTTGATGGTTGACCAGGTATAGTCCAAATACATCGAAAGCACCTCTTTCCCTTGAACGACGGTACTTAATTTTGCTGATCTGCGAGCAGTCGCTGTCTGTTGATGTCCCCCCGATACCTTTGGCTTCTATCACCAATAGTCCACGATCATTCTCAATTCTCAAGTCCTCTTCTTTGCGTTCTGGTTCTGTTTCATCTACATTTACGATATTATCAAAACCAAGCCAGGTGAGGCATTTCTCTACCGCCTTAACAAGCTTTGGTCCCGTTTCCTTTATCAAATCATATAGATAT
>JAGVPN010000499.1 GCA_020052215.1 Syntrophobacterales bacterium | reverse complement strand
TTGGGCGAGTAAACCACCGTGAAGCCCAGGTCCTCGAAGAAGGCCCGGAAAAAGGGGGCGAGTTCCTGGAAGAACATGGTCCGGGGGATGCCGATGGGGCCGCGTTTGCCCTCTTTGGGCGGCTCTTCGCCGTAGAGCCAGTTCTCCCGCTCCAGGAGCAGGTCCGGCAGGTCATACTGCTTCTGGGCTTTGCCCACTTCGTATTTTTCGCACCGGCTGCCGTAGAACAGAGGTTTTTCCCCTTCGATCTTCACCTGGCGAATCTCGCAGTTGTTGGGGCAACCGCTGCATTCAAAGGAAGTGATCTCGTAGTGGCGGTCGGCCAGGTCGAACCCCTTGAACCGGGAAGTCTCCCAGTCCCGCTCCCGCATGGCCAGGAGGGCCGAACCGATGGCCCCGGTGACGTCGTGGTGGGGCGGCACCGTGATCTGCTTGCCGCAGACCTGCTGAAACGCCGCCACGATCCCCCGGTTGGCCGCGGTGGCCCCCTGGTAGAAGATGCGGTTGCCGATGGGCCGGTCCTCCGCCACCTTGTTGAGGTAATTCTGGACGATGGAATACGACAGGCCGGCCACCAGGTCTTCTTTGGCCGCGCCCCGCTGCTGGTGATGCACCAGGTCGGACTCCATGAACACGGTGCAGCGCTCGCCCAGGCGCACCGGGTTCTTGCCGGCCAGGGCCAGGTCGCCGAACTCGCCGCGGATGGAAATCCCCAGCTTTTCGGCCTGCTCCTCCAGGTAGGAGCCGGTGCCCGCGGCGCACACCTTGTTCATCATGAAGTCCACGATGGCGCCGTGGGACAGGCTGATGAACTTGGAGTCCTGGCCGCCGATCTCGAAAATGGTGTCCACCTTGGGGTCGATGGCCGCGGCGGCGGTGGCCTGGGCGGTGATTTCGTTGCGCACCAGGTCGGCCCCGATGAAGTCGCCGGTGAGATAGCGGCCCGAACCGGTGGTGGCCGCGCCCATGATTTTGACGCGGTCCTTAAGCCTGGCGCCCACCCGGCGCAAGCCCTCGGTAATGGCCTCCAGCGGCCGGCCCGCGGTCATGAGGTACTCCCGGGCCAGCACCCGCATCTCGGAGTCGATGACCACCACGTTGGTGCTGATGGAGCCCACGTCCACGCCCAGATAAGCTTCCACCCGTGAGCCGTCCGTCGGCAGGTCGATTACCTGGTAGTCCTCCGGCCCCAAGGCCTTGGGCGGGTTAAGCCGCGGCAGGCGCCGGGATTGGTCCTCGTCCTTGGACAGGTGCTCTTTCAGGGGGTTCAGGTCCAGGTGGAAATCCACCGGCGGGTTTTCCCGGGCCACCAGCACCGCGCCCACGGCCCCCAGGGCGCAGAAGTGGCGGGGGATGATGAGCCCGGTCTCGTCCAGGTTGAGGACCTGGCGGAAGGCCTGGCGCACCCCCAGGTTATGGGCCACGCCGCCCTGGAAGGCCACCGGCGGGGTTAAGGTCTTGCCCTTGGCGATGTTGCTTTTTAAGTTACGGGCCATGGCCTGGCAGAGGCCGGCGATGATCTCGTAATCCGGGGTGGCCCCCTGCTGCAGGTGGATCATGTCGGTTTTGGCAAAGACGCTGCAGCGGCCGGCCACCCGGGGCGGGGTGGTGGATTTCAAGGCCAGTTCGCTGAAAGCCTCGATGCTGTAGCCCAACCGGTGCGCCTGCTGGTCCAGGAAAGAGCCGGTGCCCGCGGCGCACATGGTGTTCATGGCGAAATCTTCGATGATCAGGTGGCCGTCCTCCTCCGCCACCATGATCATCTTGGCGTCTTCGCCCCCCATGTCGATGATGGTGCGGGCCTGGGGCGCAAAATGGTGGGTGCCCCGGCCCTGGGCGATAACTTCATTGATGAAGCGGCCGCCTAAGATCTCCGCCAGGCGCTGGCCGCCCATGCCGGTGCAGGCCACCAGCCGGCACTGGGTGAGGGGAAATTCCAGGGACTCCAGGAGGTCTAAAGCCGTGCGGGAGGGCGCCCCCAGGTGGCGGCGGTATTCTTCCTTGACCACCTCCCCGGCGGGATTCATGATCACCAGGTTGACGCTTACTGAGCCGACATCCAGCCCCACGTCGAATTTGGCTTGCATATTCCGTATCCCCCAAAGTGCGGATAGAAATTCTCAGAAAGTTATTATCGTTTTAGGATTAGCTGTCCTGTCCTTTATTAAATCTTCGGGAAAACATTTTATTATTGCAGGTTTTCCAAACGACTCACCCATTGATGAAAATGGGGGCATTCTGCTCTGATTGCCTGTAGGCCAATACGCTTGGAAATTACCATGCCGTAAAAAGGTTTATTGTAGATAGAGAAGATATCTTTCAGCCTTTTTGACGGAGCAGTCTTGGGATTATCATTAATTTCTTCCGGAGTCTTAAATGCTGCTTTAATCTTGGTAAGCTCAAGTTCTTTATCTGGATCATACAGCGCCTTGGCGATTTCTGCCGGCTTGGTGAACAGGATCCCCTCGAATTCATGCAGGGTTAAGTTTCCGATAAATCTGGGGTGATCTATATCTTTTCTGAAAGCATTCTCAAGGTGTTGCACTTTGTCATAAGGGAAAACTGGTGCATCCTTGCGGCCAGGAAACTCGTCGGGGAGTCCATATAAATCAAACATGGTAGTGACGCAAAGGGCGCCGGTATCCCCTAATAATCGCATCAAGTCTCTTCGGACTTGCCGATAGGAGACTATTCCTCCTTTAAAATTACGGCCGCTCTTGACAATCTTAGTATTCACAATCGTCGGGATGAGGTGTTTATTATAATTATGAAAATGTGGAGTCAAAACTTCTTTGATAAATTTTTCCTCGGTCTGCCCTTCCACCAGAACCAGAATTGTTCGCATAAATTAGGGCCGACCCCCAATGACGTTCTTTTCCCAGAGATCACCGAGACTGTAATCGTCCAGCCAATTTGTCATATCAGCTTCATCTAAACGCCGAAATACGCTTTGGCCCTCTTCCCGCTCCACTACCACCACATCTTGGGGTTCAAAATGGTTCACCAGGGTTACCGATTGGGTCGAGATCAACACTTGGGTCTGCTTCGCCGCACTTTGCAGAAGATTGGCCAATACCGAGATGGCGGATGGGTGCAGCCCCAATTCCGGTTCGTCCACCAAAATCACCGATGGCAATTGGGGTTGAAGCAACAGGGTGGCCATACAGATGAACCGCAGGGTCCCATCCGAGAGGACCGAGGCATTAAAATAGGCATCGCTCCCTTTCTCCAACCATTCCAGGCGGATTTTATCCGGGTTCAACTCCGATGGTTGGAGATTGAAACGGTCAAAAAATGGTGCCACCAAACGGATAGCGTCCTGGATGTTGTCGAAATGGTCTTTATAATTTTTCTCTAAGCGATAGAGAAAAGCCGCCAGATTGCGGGCGTCGGGCCTGAGAAACCGGTTGTCTGCCAAGTCACCGGTCTGCTTTACCTTGGCACTGTCGCTGGTGTCATGGAAGTGATAGAGTCTCCAACTTTTTAAATGACCCAATACATGGCCAGCAATATGGCTAGGTGTTGCTGAAATCTTTGATTCTAGATGTCCTCTTCCCAGCGATTGTGCTATCCCACGCGCATAATGTGCTTTATCATGGAACCATACATCCTCATCTTTAAAAAAGAAATTATCCTCTGCTCCCGCCGATAAAGTGGATTCATAACCATTGATGCCGTTTTCAAAAGATAAATCGAAAGACATCTCTTCCGATTGCTTTCGGCCAAAATGCAAGATAGTATCAGCTCCGCCTCGTTCTGCGGTATAGGTTTGCAGGTTCCCTTCGATCAGATGATTCAAGAATTTGAAAACGCCGATAAAATTTGATTTACCGGAGCCGTTCGCACCGATAAAAACGTTCAAGTCACTCAATTCCAGGTCAAGGTCCCGGATCGATTTATAATTGGTTATTTTTATGCGGTCCAGCTTCTTCATTTATAACCTGTTTAGTGCTCAGTTACCTGGGGATTAGGCGGCGCCGATCTCCTGGCTGCGGTAAAACCCCTCATCCTGATACCGGTCATAGGAAATGCGGCCTGAGTCCTGGAGGCGTTTCAACCGGGCCACCACCTGGACCAACGGCAGGCCCAACGCCTTGGCCAGGTCCGGGGCGGTCATGGGACGCCGGGAGAGCATTTCCACGAAATCTTCATCCTGACATGGGCCCCCGGCAATCTCCGCCCGGCTGAAGGAGGCGATGACCGAAACCGGCCCGCCCAGATAAGTGGCGGCGGCCTCCATCGACTCGCGGTCCAGGGGGAGCGCCGCGGCTTCCACCACCGGCCGCACCGCGGTGTTAAGCTGGATCTTGTCCGGGGCGATTTTTTGTATAGCCCGGCGCAAAAGGGTTAATTCCGCTTCGGTGTCGTTAAGCCCTTTGAGCAGCATGACTTCGAGCCAGATTTGGCCCCGGTACTCCCGGCGGAAGGACATAAGGCCCTCAAGCAAAGACTCCATGGAAAGCTCCGGCAGGGGCCGGTTGATGGCTATATAGGTCTCTTCCCGGGCCGCGTCCAGGGAGGGCAGGACCACATCCGCCCCAGCCAGTTCCCGGCGCACCTCGGGCAGATATAGCAGGGCCCCGTTGGTGAGCACGGCCACCGGGATCCGGCTCATCGCCTTGATCTCCCGGATGATGCGGCCCAGCCCGAGATTCAAGGTGGGTTCGCCGGAGCCGGCCAGGGTGATGACCTCCGGCCTGACGCCCGGGCCCTGGAGATAGTCGGCCATCTCCTGGATAATGGCTTCGGTCTGGTAGGAAAAGCGCTGCCGGGTCTGGCAGGTGGTG
>JAGVPN010000509.1 GCA_020052215.1 Syntrophobacterales bacterium | reverse complement strand
GGTGTCGGCGATGATGGCCAGGGCCGTCAAGTCCCGGCAGCCGGCGGCCACCGCCGTCAAGATCGCCACCCGCTCCGCGCAGACCGTGGCCCCCAGGGAGGCGTTCTCGATGTTGCAGCCGGAGAAGATCTCACCGGTTGAGGCCAGGACCGCGGCGCCCACCTTGAAATTTGAGAAGGGGGCATAGGCCGCCTCCCGGGCGCGCCGGGCCTGGTCCAGGAGTTGCTGTCGCACCGTTTCATCCAGCATGGAGAAGCCTTTGATGACGGGTCTGGATTAGTAGGGCTGGCCGCGGTCCCGGCGCCGGATAAGGGCGGACACGCAGGTCCGCCCCTACGGGTCCGTGAGCCCACCCCCACCCTATCCCCCCAGGGAGACGGCCAGGGCGGTGGTCAGTTTCACCACGTCCTGGTTGGTCTTGCGCAGATGCCGGGACAGGATTTGGGCCAGGCGCAGGAGCAGCTTTACCCCCATGGCAGGGTTCTGCTCAATCAATTCCAGGAAATCCTTTTGATGCAACTCCAGCAGGGAACAATCGGTGGAGGCGGTCACCGTGGCTGACCGGGTTTCGTTTTCCAGCAGGGCCATCTCCCCGAAATACACCCCGTTTTCCGCCTTCAGGCGGATCATCACCCGCTCTTTGGGAGTGTCTTCATCCAGCACCAGGGTGAGTTGCTTGGTGATCTCCACTTCCCCGGCGGCCATGATGAACAGGCTATCCCCGGGATCGCCTTCCTGGATGATGACCGCCTGGGCAGAAAACTCCCGCCGGCTGGTGTGGCCCAGCACCTGATGGATTTCATCTTCTTCCAGGTCCTGGAAGAGAAAGATTTTTCGGAAAAAGGCGGCATCCATCATTAGAGACTCGGCCTCTGCGGGGCGATGACCACGGCGTACTGGTGCGGCCCCAGGGTCAGGGTGAGGGGGGGATTGATCTGGCAATCCACTTTGGTGCGTCCCAGGAGATGGGTCATCTTGGTTTCGGCGAACTTGCGCCGGATGAAGTCATCAATGGCCGACGGCTCTTCGGACAACAGGTCTTCGAGGCTCAAGCCCCGGCCCTCGGTGTAGATCCCGATCAGGATGCCCTGATGGTACTCCTGGAGGTAGGCGGATAATTCCCCCAGGGGGCGCCCGTGGAACCGGCTGGGGATTTCCACATCCCATAAGCCCTGCCCATCCCCTATTAACAAAGAGGTGTAGATGCGGAACAGGGCCGGGGAAGTAATGGCCCCTGCCAAGAGCGAGCTGTCGAATTGTCCCCGGATCAACACCTCTTCGGCCCCGGCCCGCTCCAGGTAGGTGCGGTTTTCCGGTCGCAGCAACTCCCCCATGATGCGAATTTTGGCATGGAGGGCCTTTAAGGTGAGGGCGGTGAACAGGGTGCGTTGATCCACCTGGGCCGCGGTTTCCCCCGGTTGCCGGTCCGCCAGGATGATGGCCTTGATGGCCCCCTGGATATTGGCCTTCAGGAGGATTTCTTCCCGGGAATAGTCCCCCCGGAGATAGAACACCGTATGTTGGGGATATTTTTCTTTGATGGCGTCCATCTGCTCCGGCGGGGCTTTGTTGATCAGGACCACCGGGATGCTGGGGGGCAGGCGCTTGAGCAACTGGTCCAACAAGGCCTCCGCCTCCTCCGGCCACCCCAGGATCAGGATATGTTGCAAGGATTTAATGGGTTCCAAACCTTTCTCCTGGCGAAACTTGCGTTCAATGAAGACGGAGGCCACGGTGGCGGTCACCAGGGACAGGCTGAGAAAGCCTATAACCATAAGGGTGACGCCCACCAGCCGGCCCAGGAAGGTGACGGGAACCACGTCCCCATACCCCACCGTGGTCAGGGTGACCATGCCCCACCAGATGGCCCGCCCGAAACGGGTCCACCACGGCCCCTCGGCGGGTTCAAACAGGCTGAACCCGATGGATGCCAGCAGCAGGATCACCGCCAGGGCCAGGATCAGGCCAAAGACCCTTTCCCGTTGCAGCGTCCGGATAAAGGAGGTGACGGACTCTTTGATCACGACTCCTCAGGCTGAAGGGTTCAGCCGCATCTCCATAAAGTGTCCACAGATGATCCTGGGCAACCCGGCCCGGGGCGCTCAGGACCTCGCTTCCCGGCCCCAAAGCCTGCCCGCCCCGTTAAGTAGGGCGATGACAACCCTGGCACTCTATGGGGCCTGCCTGCCGTCCCTGTTGCCGCAACCGCAGATGGCACCCTTTACATTGGCGATGATGGGCGTTCTTCACATCCAGGCGGCGAGCCTCCGGCCTCAGACCGTGGCAGGTCTGGCACTTTGCCACCGGCTGCCCTTCACGCCAGACGTTGCGCTTTCCCTGGTAGTCGTGATGGCATTGGGTGCAGGCCACGCCCCGGGTTTCGTGCACCCGGTGGCTGAACTTCACCGGGGGCTTATGCCTTGACCCCACCACGGGGATTTTCAGAAGACTGACCGCCGGGGGTTCGGTAAGAGCGCCGCCATGGGCCCCCAGGAGGCTCATCACCCCCAAAATCAGTCCTGCCACATAGGCTAAACGGCAGCCTCCGGTCAACGCCACTTCAGTCCTGATAGTAGGAGGCGCAGGAGGTGTCGGATTCCCAGACGTCGACCCGGCGGACTTTCACCCCGTCGCGATTGAAGATGGCCCCCAGACGCTCGTACAGGTAGCAGGCCAGGTTCTCCGACGAGGGATTGCGGTCCTGAAAGGCGGCCAGTTCATTCAAATACTTATGGTCGATCTCCTCCAACACCTCTTTGGTCCGGGCCTTGACCACGCCAAAATCCATCAGCAGCCCGGTGTGGTTCAGCGCCTGTCCCACCAGGAACACCTCCACCTTCCAGTTGTGGCCGTGGAGGCCCTCACATTTCCCATGGAAGTTTTCCAGCCGGTGGGCGGCGGCAAACTGGGTGACAATTTTTACTTCATACATGCTATTTCAGGCTCCCTTTGAGGGTGCGGAGCCGGGTCTCCATACGGGCGATAAAGCCTTTCACGTCGCTCTGCAATCCAGCCAGCTCGGTGTGGCGCTTGCCCATGATATTTTTAAATTCCTGCAGCCAAAAATCCAGCAGCGCCACTTCACGCTGCCGCAGTTCTTCTTCCACCCGGTTTTTCAATTGTTTGATCAGAGCGGCGTCCATATTACCCCTATTATTGACTACCCCAAAAGCTCCATCCTGTCAATTATTCGGCTGAGCATCAGGAAAAAAATCTGGGGGAACCAGGCTCGCCCTTGGCGGTTTTACCTGCCCCGCCCCCATAAAGTCTTCGGTTAAGGCGCGGGGCTAACAGTCAGGGACGACTATCACCACTTACCATCAAAGCTTGAAATACCGGATCGGCCAGTGATGTTTGCGGGCCTTGAGCTTCAATCGCCAGGAAGGGTTGACCGCCACCGGATGCCCGATAGAACGCAAAAGATAGGCATCCTGGATATGGTCCCCGTAAGCATAGGCCCGGGATAGATCAAAGCCATGGGTCCGGGACAGCTCCTGCAGCAGCACCAATTTATTAGGCCCCCGGGGGTGAAGCCCGGCGATCGCGCCGGTAAAGCGGCCGCTTTGCCGCTGCAATTCCGTGGCGATGAGCCAATCCGCCCCCAACTCCTCCTTTAACGGCGTCAAGAGTTCGGACAGGGAACCGCTCAACAGGGCGATGGCGTGCCCCTGAGCCTGATGCGCCAGGACACAAGCCAGTCCCGCCGTGCTCACCCGGGGAGCGATGTCTTCCCGGTAGCACCGCCGGGCCAGTCGGATCACTTCCTCCACCTGCAGCCCCTTGAGGTAACTTTTGTCCTGAAACCGGGCCCGGGGCCGGGAGGCTACCTGACCGAAGTAAGCCAGGGCCCGGGTTACGCTGAGCAGGCCCCGTCGCACCAGATACCGGAAAAAGAGTCGCTCGGTGTAACCCCTAACCAGAGTTTGGTCCACATCGAAAATAGCAACCACTCGGCTCATAACCTCCTCCGGCGGCCAGATTCCGGCGGCGTCGCTTGGGCCAGGCTAGGCTTTATCGGCCCGGAAAAGGATGCGGCCATCCTGGATTACCGGGAGGCCCCGAATGACGCACAGCGCGGTAGTAAAGTATATAAGACCTTGATTCAAAGGATGCAAGGTTATCAGAATATTGGGGTCCTTGAGCGCCAGGGCCCAGGTGAGGTAGAGGAGACCGAAGATCACGCCCTTGGCCAGTCCATAGAGGGCGCGCATGAAGCGGGAAGCCACCAGGAAGCGCCCCAGGGGGGAGTACATCATCCCGAAACCGGATTTTCCCCGGGCCAGGGCCGCGCCCCTTATGCCGTCCACCACGAAGGAGCGGATTAAAAAGACCATGGCGACCCACAAAGGCGCCAGCCCCAGGTACGTGAAGGTGATCCAGAGGATATTTTCCACCGACCGGTCCAGGGCGATGTCCAACACCGCCCCGAGTTCGGTGACCTCGCGGCGCAGCCGGGCCACGTAGCCGTCAAACCAATCCAGGAGAAACAGGACGATGAGCAGCCCCAGGCCGATAAGCCGCACCCCGAAACTGGGAGCAAACAGGAGGCCCACCACAATCAGCAATAGCGGCAGCCGGGCCAGGGTAATGAGATTTGCCAGAGACAATTTGGGATTCCCTCATCATGGGGGAGGTAAGGGAGAAAGTACCAGAATAATTTAGTTCTTACAAATTTATCTCAGCCAGCGCTCAATTTGAGCCGATGAGGTCCAGAGGCTCACGTTGCCGGGCGCTTTATGCTTCGGCTCGGGGCGGCGCGGCCCTGACCCGAAAGGGCTTTTTTGTCCGATAGTTTTGTGTTATGGTGAATCGGCCCGATAATCAGGCCGATATCCCCAGCCAAGGCAGGCCTCCAGATGACCTACAACCGTTCTGATCATCCCGAGACCCACGAGATGATCGGGCAAAGATACCTGATCGTGCGCCAGCTCCGGGAAGAACCCTGGGGCGGGGTGTGGTTGGCCCAGGACAATACCCTGAGGACCGAGGTCAGTCTGAAGCTCCTGGCCCGGGACGCCCCGGATTGGGCCGCGGCCCGGGACATGTTTGAACACGCGGCTATCCTCGGGTTAAAACTGCGCCACCCCCAGATCCTGGGGGTTTTCCACGTCGACAAAGCCGAAAAATTTCTCTACCTGGTGGAGGAACCCTTCCCCGGCGAGAGTTTGATGGCCCAATGGGTCCGCCAAGAGCGGTTCAGCCTGTCCCAGGCGGTGCACCTGCTGGAACTCATGGGCCAGGCCCTGGCCTTCGCCCACCAGCAGGGGGAAGTGCACCAGTTCCTCAGCCCCCTCAATATCCTGCTCAAGGGGGAGGACCTCCGTCTAGCCAATTTCGCCTTCGCCCCTGCTTATGGCGATCAGCCGCAGCACCTGGAGCTCAAGGCCTATGCGGCGCCGGAGGTTATTCACGGGGATAGGCTCACGCCGGCCAGCAACGTGTTTTCTTTTGGGGTCCTGGGTTTCCGGCTGGTGGCCGGCAGTCTGCCCTATCCCCTGACCTTTGATGAGCCCTTTCCCTATCGTTTGGAATACCCCCCGGCGGACCTGGAGGAGATTCCCGTTCCCCTGCAGAACGTGTTGCTGCGGTGCCTCTCGGAGGACCCCGAAGAGCGGCTGCCCCATGCCGGCGCCTTGGTCAGCCAATTGCGCCAGGCCCGGGAACTCATGCACGGGGTTGCCAAGGAATCTGCTGTCTGGCGGCCGAAAAAACCCCGGCGCAGCTGGCAGCCTCTGGCTCAGGCGGGGCCCCAATTGAAAAAAGTCTGGGAGCACAGCTTGCCCCACGCCCAAAAGGCCAGAGATGCGGCCTTGAGTCATTTAAACACCCTCAAGCTGCTGCCCCGGCGCCTGCTGTGGGGGGTGGGCCTGGCTGTCCTGGCGGTGGCCCTGATCATCATCGGGGTCAAGACAGACCACCGGCCGGTGCCAAAGCCTCAACCCCCCACAGTGGCGGCGCCGATGGCTCTCCCGCCGGTGGGCGGTGGGCCGCCCC
>JAGVPN010000108.1 GCA_020052215.1 Syntrophobacterales bacterium | reverse complement strand
GTCGTCGATGCAGATGATCTCCAGCCGGTCGGCCGGGTAGTCGGAGGCGACCGCGGCGTAGATGGACTTCTCCACCATGGCGCCTTCGTTGTAAGCCGGGATGATGACGGTGACCCGGGGCAGCTGGCCCGGGGGTAGGGGATAGGACTTATACCGCCACCACAGCACGGTCCGCACCAGCTGGAAGGCCAGGTAAGCCAGAGTGAAGCCGGCTCCCAGGGCCATCAGGGGAGAACCGAAACTTTGGCGGCTCAACAGCTGCAGGTAGCCGCTGAAGGATCCCACTTTCAAGGATATTACCAGGCAGGCCGACAAGATTAACGGGACCAGGATTTTGAGGGCCAAGTCCAGGGTTTGTATCCGATGTTCCTCTTTGGAGCGCCATTTCACCTGGTTCCCGGGAAAGGCAGAGGTTATGGTGCGCATATAAGTCAGTTCCTCACGCATGACAGAATCAAGCACTCAACCTGTACTTGCAAATGGCTTGCCAAAAACTCTAAAAATAACTGGTTTATAACTAACTGCAATTATTATATAAAAAAACATACCCCCAATCCTTCCCCCGGGATCAGGAGGCGAACTTCTCTCCCTGAGAGGATCCCCCGGAACCATGATAAATATTTCTCAAATTGAGAAATTTACTGAATCCGGGGTGTCCTCCGGGTCTCTTTCTTCGGGAGAACCAGCCGCCCCGGGGATTTACCGGAAAAATCCGGTAAAAATTATTTGCTCCCGGGATGAGTCGGCGGAGTTCACATTTGTGGCATCTTGTGGTAATAAAGCATGAGGTGAAAGGAATTGGCCGTTCATGTAGCAAGTTGGCCCGGCAACCATAATTCTCAGCCCAAAGGAATGACGGCATGGAGGCAACGGAGAAACCCGCAGGGGCAGAAGTAGCGGCAGGGTTAAACCTCTCCCATTTGGGACAGGAGGTGAGTGTGCCCGCGGGCGCGCGCATCGTCAGTCAGGGGGAGGACCCGGAATTTTTCTATGTCATTCAATCAGGCCGGGTCCGGGTTTTCCGAGAGACCGCCGACCGGATTCAAACCAATTTGACCGAGTTGGGGGCCGGGGCCTACTTTGGGGAGGTGGCGCTGGTCACCGGGCAGCCCCGCTCCGCCTCGGTGGAGGCGTTGGAGGATGCCACCATCATCAAGGTTTCCAAGGCGGAATTCGATCGCCTGTTGGATCAGAATCCGCAGTTAGCCCGGCAAATCATCCAACAGTTGGCCAGCTGGCTGGTGACCGGGGACCAGCGCGTGGAAGCCGAGGTGGTGCACCAGGTCAAGCTGCGGCAGGTCTCCTGGTTCGATTTTGTCCTGATGATGGGCTTGAGCCTCGTTCTTTCCCTGGTCGTCAACATCTACAACGACAACCGGATTCCCCTGGTCCACGGTTGGGGCGACAAAGGCCTCATTTCCGAAATTTCGCTTAATCAGGCCCTGGAAATGTACCAGAAAAACCAGGCCATTTTCGTGGACGCCAGGAAAAGCGCCTTTTATAGTCAGGAACACATCAAGGGCGCGACCAACTTGCCGGAGATTTTATTCGACCTGATGTTCCCCATGTTTCAATTCACTCTGACCCAAACGGCGGGGGATAAGGACAAAACCCTGGTGGTTTACGGCGGAACTTTCAGTCGGCGTATGGACATCGATCTGGCCCGCCTGCTGAAGCACAAGGGTTTGGAACGCGTGGTGGTGCTCGAAGATTACTCGGGTTGGCCCAAGGTCTTTCCTCTAAAAAAGAAAGAGGCCTCGGCGCCCGGCAGCCTCCCCCTGGGGTTTGCCGGCTTCCTGGAATGGTTGCCGTTGAGCATCTTTCTGCTGATCTTGATTCCTCCCATCCGCCGCAGCCCCTACCTGTCGGTGTTCTGTCGGGTGCTCCTGGCGGCGATCTTTATTTCCTTCGCCTTGAGTAAAATTATGCGGCCCGCAGTCTTTGCCTTGAACGTGGTGGATTACAACCTGACGCCCGCCTGGGGAGTGAACCTGTGGTCTCTCGCCCTGCCGTGGGGAGAACTGGTCGTAGGGTTGTTCCTCCTCCTGGGCATCCGCACCCGGGCCGCGGCCACGCTGATCGGCGCCATGAACGTCATCTTCATTGTGGGACTGGTCAATGCCATTTTGCATCACATGCCCATTAACTGCGGGTGTGTGGGCGAAGTGGGCGAACCGGTGAACTGGGTGAAAGTTATGAAGAATACCGGGATGCTGATCATGTGCATCCAAATCTTCCTCTACGATCGGTTTCTGGTGCTGGATCGGGGAGGGTTCATCTTGCGGGATAGAAAGATATGAAAAAAGACTTTCTAAAGGTGGCCGCGGTCCTGGGTCTGGTCATGGTGGGGTTGATCCTGGGAGGTTGTGGGGAGTCTCGCTCCCAGTTTGCCGGGGCGTATAAATCCATTCAGCCCTTTGCCGGTGATAAGCACGTTGATCTAGACCTCCAGGAGAATGGCAAGGGAACCTGGACTCTCGGGGGGAAAACCGTTGAATTCACCTGGATGGTGAATGACGGCAAGATCTTTATTTACACCAAGCCGGGGGCCATTCTCGTCGTCACCCCTGCCGAGGGTGGCAAGATATTGTCCGCGGACATGACCGGCGATTGGCACCCCGGTTGTCCCCCCGGTTCCTGTGTGACCTTCAAGCGGGTCCAGGGTGGAGGGTAGCGGGATTATCTGTCTAAAGGCTCTAAGCGCTAAACCGGGCAGGATGGCTTGGCTGCTGGTGTGGCTGCTTTGCCTTGCCCCTCACGCCTGGGGGGCCGGCGGCGCGGTGGAAGTGCGCCGACTGGGGTTGAGCAAGGTGGCGGAGAATACTCTCCTCACCGTGGTTCTGGACCGATCTGCAACCCCCCGGGTGAGTTCCCGGACGGTATCGGGCAAACCGCAACTGGTGGTGGAGTTCCCCGGGGCCCGGGCCGGGCGGTTGCCCACCCACCTGGAGGGTGATGAGGCGCTGGTGCAGCAGGTGCTCACCGAAACCGCCTCTCCCGGGGGCGGGGTGCGCATCATCCTGGACCTTTTTCCCGATAAGCCCTTTACCTACTGGAAGCAGAACCGGCCCAGCCCCGGCGGGCAGTCCTTGTTCATCTTGGGGTTAAAGCCCGATGCCAAGGCCCGGCCGGTCCAGGCCAGAGTCGTGCCGTCCCCGGAGCCGGAGCCGGTTCCCACGGCGCCGCCCCGGGGGGAACTTCGGGAACGGGAGACGCTGCCGGAGCCTGCTGCACCTGGGGAGGAGGGCGGCTACCAGGAGCCCAAAGCCACCGTGGCCCCCGGCAGCTTCGCCGAACTGCGCCGCCTGATGCCCAAGGCCGCCCGGTTGCTGCAAGGCCTGGAGACGGAAGGCTGGGTCGTGTCCGAGTCCAACCGGTATGACCGCCCGGGCCGGCGTTTCAGCCGCGATTTTATCCTCACCAACCGCAAGTACCCGGAGTTGGTGGTGAAGATCGCTTATCTGCCGGCCAACGTCCCCAGTACCCCCAACATCAACATCATCATGCTGTCCACCGAAAATCTCACCGGTGAGGTTGCCACTGAATACCAGGGTCTGCGCCAGTGGAGTTTCGCCAAGATCAAGCAGAAATACGAGGACATCGGCGATTTCTTTGATGATGCCTTGAAGCCCTTGCGGGTGAAGCTGCGCGAGCAGACCAAAAGCGTGGCGTTGCGCGACGCCGCGGTGTTCCAGAACTTTCTGAAGCTCGCCTGCCCCAACAACCCCCAGGTCGCCGACCAGGTGATGAATCACGTGCGGGCCAAGGTGAGTCCCCGGTTTGAGGGGGTGCAATACACCGTGTCGGAAAATCCTCTAACCATCCTCAATCTGGTGGATTTTCTCTACGTGAAGGTCTATTACCTGGAAACCCCATCAGGAGGTGAACAATGACCAGGGAGATCACCATCTTCGGCAAGCAGGCCTGACCTTTCACCCAACGGGCCCGGGAGGCCAAAACTAACGAGGGGTTGACGGTCATTTTTCGGGATGTCAAACTGGACGCCCAGGCCATGGACGAGATGCTGCGGCTCACCCAGGGGGACCGCCGGGTGCCGGTTATGGTGGAGGGAGAGAAGATCAGCATCGGCTTTGGGGGCACCTGAAGGGTGTGAACCACCCGCGAGGCCGCGGGTTCCAGGGATTCACGCCGGGGGAGCGACAGGCTGGCGACTACGGGTCATCTGCCTGGCGCTCCCCCGGCTTTTTTCATGATACCCTCATAAATAATACCAAATTCGGTTTCTGCTGCAACAAACCAATTTGTTAACTTATGGATAATTATAGCAATTGCCAAAAGTTTTTTCCGTTATTGGGAAGCCTTATAATCCCCCCTGCCCCCCTTAAAAAAAGGGGGGGAACTACAAGGAATTGCTGTTAAAGTCCCCCTTTGAAAAAGGGGGATTTAGGGGGATTTGAGAACCTCCAAAAGGAAGGAATTTATGGCAAACGCTATAAAAGTCTTTTAACCGAAAACCGAAAACCGAAAAGGGATTTTGCCGTGGCAGTGGCGGAGGCCGGATTAATATAAATAGTATAATTAGTTGAAATTAAGCACAAAACCTACCATACTTACACAGCTCTCAAGATAGCCGGATTATCTGCAAAAATGTCCCACTTGCCACAATAAATTGCGGTAATTTCAACTAACTAACCCACTCCTATGCATGAAAATCCCCGGAAAACCATCGAAGGCCGCCATTGAGAAAAATCGGACAAGTTAATATATACTAAAAACATAAGTTAAATCAGTATGTTAAACGATTATTGAAAAAACTTCTTGACAACCTCTTTTCACCTGATGTATACAAACGCATAATTCACATAAGCCCACATGGGTGTGCAGCAGATAGTTCACTTCACCATTGGATTGATGGGAATGGGAGCCTGAGACCGGATGGCCGACGAGGCCGGGGGAATGTTTCCTCCGGGCCCGGCGGCCCGAGGCTGAAGGCGAAATAAACTATCGAAGCAATCCCGGGGCCACGGCCCTTAGCAGTTCCCTGGCAGTTCCTTTCTCACTCCATTCCCGAACCATCCGTAAGCTTCCAACCGTGTTAAAAGTGAGGGAAAACTATGCGGAAAATGGCGATAACGATAATCTGTCTCTTAGGGGTGGGGGTCCTGGTTTGTCCCCGACCTACGATGTGCGTCACCATGTCCATCGTCACGGTAACGGCATATCACCATTGCCCCGGCAGCAAAGGCATTACTTCTTCGGGGCGCCGGGTCAAAGTGGGGATGATTGCTCTCAGCCGGGACTTGGAACGAAACCTGAATATGGATTTTGGCGACCGGGTATTACTGCACGGCATGGGGGTTTTTGAGTTTCAAGACCGGATGGCGCCCCGGTGGAACAAAAAGGTGGACATCTACCTGAACAACCAATGCAAGGCCAGGAACTTCGGAGTGAAGCGCTACGTGGTGCTGGTGAAGCTGGCCTGACCCGCCGTCTTACTTAACCCGCTCGATATATGAACCGGTGCGGGTGTCCACCTTCACCCGGTCACCCTCATTGATGAACAGGGGTACCTGGATGGTCACGCCGCTTTCCAGGGTGGCGGGCTTGGTGCCGCCCGCCGCGGTGTCGCCTTTCACCCCGGGTTCGGTTTGCGCCACCTCCAATTCCACGAACAGGGGTACCTCGACTGCCACTGGCTGCTGGTTGAAAAAGAGGACCTTGACCGCCATATTCTCCCTCAAGTACAGGCGCGCCTCTCCCACCTGGTCCTCGGTGAGCATGATCTGCTCATAGGTCTCGTTGTCCATCATGTGGAAGTCGCCGCCATCCCCGTAGAGATACTGCATCTCCCGCTCCATGAGGTCCGGCTTCTTTACTTTTTCGCCTGAACGGAACGTTTGATCCAGCACCCGGCCGGAGAGCAGGCTCTTCATCTTGGTGCGCACAAAAGCCCCGCCTTTGCCCGGCTTGACGTGTTGAAAGTCCACGATGGTGTAAGGCACGCCGTCCAGTTCGATCTTCAAACCTTTCTTAAATTCCGCGGTAGAATGCATAAGTTTCGCTGCCCTTCTTTAATTTCAATGAGTTAAGGAGCGTCCAGGGGCCGGGTGACGTTATCCCCGGAATGGGGCCTGGTCCCGGCCCGGTCAGGTGGCTGAAGAAATTTCCCCAAACTGGTTTTAGATGATGGTTATGGGAGAGGGCTTACTCACGGCGGCGATTGGCCCGCTTCTTGGGTGACCCTTCCGAAGGTTCGGATCCCCACTTCTGGACGCTGGCTTTCCGTTCGGAAATGGCCTGAACCCTGGCCGGAGGCGGCGTCTCGCCGTGGGTGGTGGCGGTCAGAGGCGGCGCGGTCCCCGGTTTTTCCGGCGGGAACTGGAAGATAAGCTCGTTCTTCTTGACGAAATTGAGCTCCTGCCGGATCCGGTCCTGGATATATTCCGGGTCACGCTGCAGGCGGTCGATGGTGCGGGCCAGACGGTCATTTTCCGCGGCCAAGCGGACGTTCTCTTGATCCAGCCGGATCGACTCCTGCCGGAAGCGAAAGACATTATAGAAGCCATGGGTGCTGAACAGAATCACCAGGACCATGGATACTCCCATGATCAAGGCCATCCCCGCCAGGAGCTTATAGCTCCCCCCCACCTTCCGGGTCTCAACCGACGAACTGGGTGAAGTCATGTCTCCCCCTACAAGACTTCTGTGCATAATATTGCCTGAAAATCTCGACAGATGCAACAAAATTGCTCATACCGGGGCCCATAAAGTATAAAAAAATGCGAGATGATAATAGAAAAATCCGGCCCAGGACCGCAAAGTCCCTGGAGGAGGTTTTATGCCACTTGGTTTCTGCCGAAAAGTTCCTTCTGGTAGCACAGGCTTTCCAGCCTGTGCCGGCGCAGTTCTTATAGGGCGGCCTGTGGCCGCCAGAATTCGGCGGGCACAGCCCGCCCTATGGAAACTGAAAGTTTTTGGTGGCACCGGTATCTTACCGGTGCGGGTGCACAGGTTGAAAACCTGTGCCACCAATGGGGGCCAGTTTATTGTAGGGTGCGCACCGCGCACCATTGGTAGACCCGGCGGCGGGCGCGGAGGCCCGCCGCACCAGACTTTTCATGATTTACGGGTGGGCCAAAGGCTCATGAGGAACTGCCTTGAAAAGTTATGGAGAATTTGGTGGCACAGGCGTCTCGCCTGTGCATGATGATGGTGCGCAGTGCGCACTCTACACGGCTACACGGCTTTAAATCGGTGGCGCAGGTTAGTCGTGTACAGCCTGGATAGGCTGCGCCACCGGCCCATACCACTCGGGCGCACTATTGACAAGGTCCGGGAAACATAATAGGGTTAGGCGAAATATCCGGGAGAAGACTATGTTCGGCCTAAGCGGCTTGGCCACCACCGGCATCGGCTCGGTACCCTTCACCGACCCCCAAGAGACCGTGGCCCTGGTTTTGGAGACTTTGCCCCAGATCCCTTACTGGCCCCAGATGGTCCAGTTGGGATATCTTGAGGAG